>JAEYVD010000035.1 GCA_023432075.1 Pseudomonadota bacterium
ACGGATCTGCTGTACCGCCTGCCGTACCAGCCCAGCATGGACGGCAACACGGTGGACATGGACATCGAGCGCGTGCAGTTCGCCGACAACACGCTGCATTACCAGAGCACGATGCAGCTCATCTCCAGCCGCATCCGCGGGCTGCAGACCGCCATCCAGGATTGATCTTTAAAGGGAGCAACAGGCAATGTCCTTGTTGAGCATTTTCGATATCGCCGGTTCGGCGTTGAGCGCGCAGTCGCAGCGCATGAACGTGGCGGCCAGCAACATGGCCAACGCCGACAGCGTGGTGGGCCCGGATGGCCAGCCGTACCGCGCGCGCCAGGTCGTGTTCCAGGTCAATCCCGCCGCGGGGCAGGCGCTGGGCCAGGAGATCGGCGGCGTGCGCGTGGCCGGCGTGGTCCAGGACCAGTCGCCCCTCAAGCAGGTCTATGACCCGAAACATCCCCTGGCCGACGCCCAGGGCTACGTCAGCATGCCCAACGTCGATCCGGTGGCCGAAACGGTCAACATGATCGCGGCATCGCGGTCCTATCAGGCCAACGTCGAAGTGCTCAACACCGCCAAGGCGTTGATGCAGAAGACGCTCACCATCGGCCAGTCCTAATTTCCAGCCAGAGTGTATCCATGACCACCGTCGATCAATCCACGAGCACCACGGCCATGGGCCTGGCGCAAACCGGCGCCAACAGCGCAAGCACCGCGCAGGGCCTGCAGGACCAGTTCCTGAAGCTGCTGGTCACGCAGCTCAAGAACCAGGATCCGTTGAACCCGATGCAGAACGCCGAGCTGACGTCGCAACTGGCGCAGATCTCCACGGTGGAAGGCATTACCAACCTGAAGAACACCATGCTGGCCATCAGCGGCCAGATCGACGTGTCCCAGTCGATGAATGCCGTGTCGATGATCGGCAAGGGCGTCCTGATCCCGGGCACGAAGGTCAAGGTCGGCGTGGACAGCGCCAACCCGGCAGACCGCGTGGTCACGCCTTACGGTCTGGACCTGCAAGGCGACGCCGCCAAGGTGCAGGTTCGCATTTCGGATTCGAACGGCGCGGTGGTTCGCACCATCGAGCTGGGCGAGCAGAAGACCGGCGTGTACACGCTGGAATGGGATGGCAAGAACGATTCCGGCGTGGCGCTGGAAGCGGGCGCCTACAACGTGTCCGTGCTGGCCACCGACGGGGATGGCGCGAAGGTGAATTCGGAAGTGTTGAGCTACGGCAACGTCAAGAGCGTGGCGTACTCGACCAACGGCCTGCGTCTGGATCTGGGCCTGGACGGCCAGACCAGCATGCTGGACGTGCGCAAGGTGATCGGCGCCTGAACGGGCGGATATGAATCGGTGCCGGCGCACGGGCGGCGGCTTTTCCACTAAAGATTAGCGAGAGTAAACATGGGCTTCGGACAAGGATTGAGCGGCTTGAACGCCGCTGCGCAGAACCTGGACGTCATCGGCAACAACATCGCCAACTCGGGCACCGTCGGCTTCAAGTCGGCCACTGCATCGTTCGCTGACGTCTACGCCAGCTCGCGCGTGGGCCTGGGCGTCAAGGTCGCGGCCATCAACCAGCGCTTCACGGTGGGCGCGGTGACGGGCGGCGGCGGCGAATACGACATCGCCATCGACGGCGCCAAGGGCATGTTCCGCGTGACCGACCAGAGCGGTTCGGTCATGTACACCCGCAACGGCGAATTCCTCGTCGACAAGAACAACTTCATCGTGAACGCCCAAGGCTACCGCCTGACCGGCTACCCGGCTGGCGCGATCGGCGCGAACCCGGTCGAACTGCAACTGCCGACCGCCAACGTCGCGCCGCAGGCCACCAGCTCCGCCACCACCGTGGCCAACCTGGACGCCAACGCCAAGGTCATCTACCCGGTCGACACCGTGACCTCGCCGGCTGTTCCCGGCTCGGTGACGCTGGGCGGCACCGCCTATACGTTCACCAAGGCCGCCGGCGGCGTGCTGACGTGGGCGCCGGGCAATCCGCCGGCCGCCACCTATGGCACGGCCCCGAACACCGTCACGCTCGACGGCACGGGCCAGGTCACGGCGGGCACGCTGGAAAGCATCCCCGGCTTTGTGGACTACACCGCAGCGGTCACGGAAATCGGCAGGCCTTTCGATCCCAAGATCTCCAGCACCTACACGAACGCCTCGCCCATGACGGTGTTCGACTCCCTGGGCAACTCGCACCAGGTGATGCAGTACTTCGTCAAGCGTGAAGCCACGGGCGGCACCAGCGTGTACGACGTGTACTACACGATGGACGGCCAGGCCATGGCGCCCACGACGGAAGCCGGCGGCGTGTGGGGCAACCCCCAGCAGTTCACGTTCAACAACGCCGGCACGCTGACCAGCGCGCCGATCGTGAACCTGTCCTTCGCCCAGCCTGGCGGCACCGCCACCCCGGCCGATCCGCTGAACATCGCGGTCAACTACACCGGCACGACGCAATACGGCAGCAACTACAAGCTGGTCGCCAAGCCCGACGGCTACACGTCCGGTGAATTCAGCGGCATCAACATCAGCAGCGACGGCAGCCTGGTCGCCAGCTACACCAACGGCGAAACCCAGGTTGTCGGCACGCTGGTCCTGGCCGACTTCTCGAACCTGCAAGGCTTGCAGCCCGTGGGCAACAACGCCTGGAAGGAAACGGCGGCCTCCGGCCAGCCGATCCTGGGCCAGCCCGGCACCAACAGCATGTCGACGGTGGTGGGCCAGGCAACGGAAGCGTCCAACGTGGACATGAGCCGCGAGCTGGTCAACATGATCATTGCCCAGCGCACCTACCAGGCCAATTCGCAGACCATCAAGACCCAGGACGAGATCATGCAAGTCCTGATGAACCTGAAGTAATGCCCGCTGGGCAAGTGACGACACCGACGACACCCACGGAATAGGCAATGGATCGAATCATCTACACCGCCATGAATGGCGCAGCGCGGATCACGGAGCATCAGGCCGCGCTCTCCAACAATATGGCCAACGTGAACACGACGGGCTTTCGCGAGCAGATCGCGCTGTACCGCTCGGTTCCGGTGACGGACGGGGTGAGCCTGCCTACGCGTGTTTCGACGGTGGCGTCCACGCCCGGCAACAGCTTCCAGATGGGCACCATGCAGACCACGGGCCGCGATCTGGACGTGGCGCTGTCCAGCGAAGCGGGCTGGATCGCGTTGCAGACGCCGCAGGGCGAAGCCTATACGCGCGGCGGCAGCCTGCAGGTCGGCATCAACGGCCTGTTGCAGACGTCGCTGGGCCAGCCGGTCCTGTCGGACCAGGGCGGTCCCATCGAAGTGCCCGACCAGGCTGCGCTGACGATCACGTCGGACGGCACGATCACGGCGCTGGGCGCCGGCGACGCGCCGAACAACATCCTGAACCTGGGCAGGCTCAAGCTCGTCAATCCGGACAACAAGCAACTGGTTCACGGCGACGATGGCGTCTTCCGCATGGCGCCTGTCAACGGCCAGCCCGCGCCGCCGCTGCCCGCCGATCCCGGCCTGCGCCTTCTTTCGGGCGTGCTGGAAGGCAGCAACACCAATCCGATGGCGTCGATGGTGGGCATGATCGAAAACGCCCGCCGCTTCGAGCAGCAGATGCAGGTGATTCAGCAGTCGGACCGCAATGCG
>JAEYVD010000325.1 GCA_023432075.1 Pseudomonadota bacterium
CTGCACCAGATTGCGCTTGCGCAGCTCGTCGATGGCGGCGTTGGAAAGATCGGCCGGATCGTAGTCCGACGGCGCGAACGGAATCGTGTACACGCCGCGGAACATCGTCACGCGGTTTTGCGTCACGCTGTGCGGGCTGTAGCAGTAGATCGGCACGCCCGAGCGAATGCGCGACATGATGAGCGGCGTGTGGCCGCTTTCGGTCAGCGCAATGATGGCCTTCACGCCCGGAAAATGGTTGGCGGCATACATGGCCGCCAGCGCAATGGTTTCGTCGCAGCGCGTGAAGGTCTCGCCCATGCGGTGATGCGACTTCGTGGAGGTCGGGTGCTTTTCGGCGCCCAGGCACACGCGCGCCATGGCCTGCACGGTTTCGACGGGATACTGGCCCGAGGCGCTTTCGGCCGACAGCATGACGGCGTCGGTGTAGTCCAGCACCGCGTTGGCCACGTCGGAGACTTCGGCGCGGGTCGGCATGGGGCTGGAGATCATCGACTCCATCATCTGCGTGGCGGTGATGACGACTTTGTTCAGCGTGCGCGCGTGCTGGATGATGCGCTTCTGGATGCCCACCAGTTCGGCGTCGCCCACTTCCACGCCCAAGTCGCCGCGCGCCACCATCACGCCGTCGCTGGCGCGGATCAGCGCATCCAGGGCCTCGTCGTCGGCTACTGCCTCGGCGCGTTCGATCTTTGCGATGATCCATGCCTGGCTGCCGGCCTCGGCCAGCAAAGTGCGGGCCTCGTCGATGTCGCTGCCATAGCGGGGAAACGACACCGCCACGTAGTCCAGCTCCATTTCGGCGGCCAGCTTGATGTCGACGCGATCCTTGTCGGTCAGGCTGGGCGCAGACAGGCCGCCGCCGCGGCGGTTGATGCCCTTGTTGTTGGACAGCGGACCGCCCACCGTGACGGTGGTGTGGACTTCGTCGCCTTCGACGCGATCCACGACCAGCACGACGCGGCCGTCATCGAGCAGCAGCTCGTCGCCCACGCGGCAATCGGTCACGAGTTCCGGGTAGTCGATGCCCACGATGCTGGATGTGCCCGCATCCTTGGGATGCACGCGCGACAGCGTGAACGGCTGGCCCACGTGCAGCTGCACCAGCTTGTCGACAAAGCGGGCGATGCGGATCTTGGGCCCTTGCAGGTCGCCCATGATCGCGACGAAGCGGCCCTGCTTGGCGGCGATCTCGCGCACCAGCCGCGCGCGCTCGCGGTGATCGTCCGCGCTGCCATGCGAGAAGTTCAGCCGTGCGACGTCCAGCCCCGCGCGGATGAGCGCGTCGATGCGTTCGGGCGACGAGGTCGAGGGTCCCAGGGTGGCGACAATTTTGGTGCGGCGCAATACAGGCATGGCGGTCCACTCTCGCAAAAGCAACGAAAGCGCTATGGTACGCCGGCCGCGTTGTCACGGGTATCATGGGTGACACATCGATCACCAACGCGCCCCACCAGACCCGTGAAAATCGTCATCGCTCCCGACTCGTTCAAAGAAAGCGTTTCCGCGCCCGATGCCGCGGCGGCCATTGCACGCGGCGTCAAGGCCGCCTTTCCCGGCGCGCACACGGTGTGCATCCCGATGGCCGATGGCGGCGAAGGCACCGTCGAAGCCGTGCTCGCCGCCACCGGCGGCAAGGAGCGGCAGATCACCGTGAACGACGCGCTCGGCCACAAGGTCGACGCCGTGTGGGGATTGCTGGAAGATGGCACCGCCGTCATCGAGATGGCCGCCGCGGCGGGCCTTGAATTGATCTCTCCTTCCAAGCGCGATCCGATGCGCGCCAGCAGCCACGGCGTGGGCGAGCTGATGCGCGCGGCGCTGGACGCGGGCGCCACGCGCATCATTCTGGGGTTGGGCGGATCGGCCACCAACGACGCGGGCGCCGGCATGCTGACGGCGCTGGGCGTGCGACTGCTGGACGCCGGCGGCAACAGCCTGCCGCCGGGCGGCGGGGCGCTGGGGCAACTTGCCTCCATCGACACGCGCGGCCTGGACCCGCGGCTGGCCCAGGTCCGCATCGACATTGCGTCAGATGTCGACAACCCCTTGTGCGGTCCGCATGGTGCGTCGCACGTGTTCGGGCCGCAGAAGGGCGCAACGCCAGAACAGGTGCAGACCCTGGACACCCTGCTGGGCCACTTCGCCAACCTGTGCGCAAAACACCTGGGCGCCGACCACCGCGACGCGCCCGGCGCGGGCGCCGCCGGTGGCCTGGGCTTTGCCGCCAAGGCGTTCCTGAACGCGCATTTCCGCCCCGGCGTGGAGATCGTTGCGGAACTGGGCGGCCTGGCCGGCGCCGTGGAAGGCGCGACGCTGGTGTTCACCGGCGAAGGCCGGATGGACGCGCAGACGCTGCGCGGCAAGACTCCCGCAGGCGTCGCCCGGATTGCCCAGCGCGCGGGCGTTCCTGTCGTGGCGCTGGCCGGTTCGCTGGGCGAAGGCTACGAGGCCCTGCACACCTGCGGCATCAGCGCCGCATTCAGCCTGGCCCCCGGCCCCATTACGTTGCAGCAGGCCTTGGCCGACGCCGAGCACCTGCTGGCCGATCGGGCTCGCGACGTGATGCAGCTGTGGATGGCGGCGCAGAAGCGCATGCTGTGATCGGGCGCGGTCTTCGCGATGCCAGGTGTCTGACACCGTCTCACGAAAAGACGTCAGTCCCGCGCCAACACGCCGGCTTCGACCAGCGCATCCGACAGGCGGATGTAGCGGTCCACTGAAATGTCCTCGGCACGCGCGGTGGGCGCGATGTCCAGCGCTTCCCAGGGCACCTGCGCGGCCCAGTCGGCCAGCACCCGCCGCAGCATCTTGCGGCGCTGCGAAAAGGCGCGTGCCACCACGGTTTCGAACGCGCGCTCGCTAAGGGGCCGCTGGCGATCCGCAGGCAACGGGACCATGCGCACGATCGCCGACACCACCTTGGGCGGCGGATCAAAGGCCTCGGGCGGCACATCGAACAGCTTGTGCATGCGATAACGCGATTGCAGCATCACGGACAAGCGGCTGAAGTCGCCCGAGCCGGGCTTGGCCACCATGCGGTCGATCACTTCGCGCTGCAGCATGAAATGCTGATCGCGGATGTGGTCGGCCCACGTCATCAGGT
>JAEYVD010000339.1 GCA_023432075.1 Pseudomonadota bacterium
TTCAGCGTCTTGACGGCTTCCAGGCCGGTCAGCGCTTCGACAAGCGTGGCGTTGCGCTGCGACGAGGCCTGGAACGAGGCCATCGTCAGCGCTTCCATGCGCGCCTGCGCCGCCAGCGACACCAGCAGGATCAGCACGATGGCGACCAGCGGCGGCAGGATCATCCACGGCGAAATCCAGGCCAGGGCGCCCAGGAACAGCAGGATGAAGGGCAGGTCGACCAGCGTGGTGATGGTGGCCGAGGCGATGAAGTCGCGGATGGATTCGAACGAGCGCAGGTTGGCCGCAAACGAACCGACGGACACCGGGCGGCCTTCCAGGCGCAGGTCCAGCACGCGCTCCATGATCTGCGAGGACAGGCGCACGTCGACCCGCTTGCTGGCGCTGTCCACGACATGCGAGCGCGCGGTGCTCAGGATCATGTTGAAGATCACCACCAGCGTGATGCCGATGGCGAGCACCCATAGCGTTTCGACGGCGTTGTTCGGCACCACGCGGTCGTACACGTTCATGGTGAACAGCGGCATCGCCATCGCGAACACGTTGATCAGCAGCGCCGCGACCAGGGCGTCGCGGTACAGCCGGCGGTTCTCCATGATGGCGGCCCAGAACCAGTGGCGCTCGCGCACCTTGGCGACTTCCGGGGCCCGGGCGTCAAACCGGAACTGAGGGCGGACAAAGCAGACCAGCCCGCTGTACTGCTCGGCCAGTTCGGCCGGGTCCATTTCGGTGGAACTGCCGCCCAGTTCGGGGTGGCTGACCACGAACTTGCCGCCGTCCTTTTTCAGCAGCAGGCAGGCGCGTTCGCCCTTGAGCAGCAGGATGGCGGGCAGCAGGTCCGGCGAGATGTTATCCAGCGAGCGTTTGACCACGCGCGCGGAAAGCTGCGCCCGCGCGGCCGCGCGAGGCAGCAGGGCGGGCGTGAGGCGGTGTTCTTCCAGGGGAAGGCCCGCCGACAGGGCTTGCGCGGTGGCCGCGACGCCGTGCAGGCGGGTGATCTCCACCAGGCAATCGAGCAGGGGGTCGTCGTGCGCGGAAGCGGCGTCCGCGCGCCACTCCCGGGCGGCCAACTCAGATAACTTGTCCATCTTCGTCATCCAACAGGTCAAGGTGTTCCGAGAGGCGCGCACGCTGTTGCTTGCGCTGGGTGAGCTTTTGCTGGGCCTGAATAGGCAGGTCCGTCATCCGCAAGGTGCCGTTGGCGATCAACGCGTCGATCAAGTCTTCCAGGACGCGGACAAAGTCCGCGTCCAACTGCGAGAAATCACTGCCCTTGTTGGCCATTGGGCCTCCTTGCGGCCTGCTCCGATCAGGGTCGGGCGGCAGGCGAGTTCACCGGCACCAGCGTCGGGGGAAGGGTGCCTTCGTTGTAATGCACGCGCACGGGAGCCAGGCGGGCGGTATCCGGAACGGTCGAATTGCACAGCTTGATCACTTCGTCCGACACTTCCAGCTTGCCGTTTTCCTCGGGCATTTCGTTGCGCGCGGGTTGCAGCGCCAGCGCCGGCAGCAGGGTGTGGGACAGCGCCAGCCAGCGATATTGCGCAAGACGCAGATCATAAATGGCATTGGTCAACGCACGGCGCGATTCGAACAGTTCATTTTCCGTGTCCAGCAGGTCCAGCAGAGAGCGCTGGCCAATCTGGAACTGTTGCGCGTACGCATCACGCACCTTGGTCGTGGCCACCTCGTGGTCACGCAGGAAGGGCAGCTTCTGGCTCAGGCTGGTGATGTTGTTCCAGGCCACGGCCAGATCCTGCTGCACGTTGCGGCAGGTGTAGTCGCGGATGTCGCGGGCGGCATACGACTGGTTGGCCGTCTGGCGCACGCGGGCGGAGTCGGCGCCGCCGCGGTACAGGTTGTAGCTCATCACGACCTGGACGCTCGAGCTCTGGATGTCGCGGCTTTGCGGCGTCGGATCGTTCTGGTCGCGGCCAGTGTTGGCCACGAACTCGAACTTGGGCGAGAACGCGCCCTTGGACGACTGCACGCCCGCCTGCGCGGCCTGCAGGCTGGCCTGCTTGGACAGGAAGCTGGGATTGCGGCGCAGGGATTCATTGAAATTGCCCGGAGCCTTGGGCAGCTTGTCCGTGATATCCGGGGCCGGCAGCATCGATTCGGGCGGCAGGGCGCCGGTCACGCGCTGAAAGCGCTGCTGCACATCCAGCAGGTTGGCCGTTTCGGTCATCAGGTTGGTCTGGGCCAGCGACAGGCGGCCACCGGCCTGTTCCAGGTCGACGCGGCGGCCCACGCCGGATTCCGTGCGTTCGCCGATCTGCTTGAGCGTGCTTTCGTGCAGCGAATAATTCTGGCGGGCCAGGAGCTCCATGTCGCGGTAGCGCTGCAGGTCGATGTAGGCCTGCACGGCGGTGAACGCGGTGTTGTCGCTGGTGGCCAGCACGTCATAGAAGCGGGCCAGCTTGTCGAAACCGGCCTGCTTGACGTCATTGGTGGTGCGGAAGCCATCAAAAATCAGCTGGCGCAGTTCGACGCTCCAGCCGGGGCGGTTCCAGCTCTGCGAGCCGACGCCGGGCACGTTGTTGCGCCATTCGCGGCCCAGGTAACCCTGCGCATTGATCTGCGGGAAGTAGGCGGCGCGGGCGACGGCCTGACCTTCCAGGGACGCCTGGAAGTCGTGGTACTTGGCCTGGATTTCGGGGTTGCTGAGCAGGGTCTGCTCAACGACCTGGTTCAACGTCACTTGCGGTTGCCCGGCCGTTGCGGCGGGCGTCGCGGACTGTGCAAAAACGGCAGGGGCAAATGCAAGGGCAAGGACCGAGGTCGTGCTTTTGAGCAAAAACGAAGCCATAGTGATTATTCGCGAGTCAAGTTGAGATTGAATGGCCGCCA
>JAEYVD010000365.1 GCA_023432075.1 Pseudomonadota bacterium
TGCAGGCAAGACAAAAAAGAAGGCGGAGTAAAGCTCAATGATGAACGCAGTGCACCCTTTGTCCTCCATGAACCGGCCCGAGGCCTTGCCCTTCGAACCCTTCCAGGACGCCGTGTCCGCCGTCGACCGGCTGGTTGAAATCTATGCGCGCAACACCGCATTCCTGCGTACCGCGTTCCGCGAGGTCCTGAAGGGCACCGGCAACGGCAGCGCGCGGTTCCGCGCCTACTATCCGGCCATCCGCATCGTGGTGGAGACCTACGATCCCATCGATACCCGGCTTTCATATGGCCATGTGGCCGAACCGGGTTATTACCAGACCACCGTCACCCAGCCGGCGCTATTTCGTGATTACCTGATCGAGCAGGTCGGCCAGTTGTTGCAGAACCATCGGGTCGCGGTCGAAGTGGGCGAGTCCGATTCACCGATTCCGCTGCATTTCGCCTTTCCCGAGGGCGCCTACGTGGAGGGCGAGCACCTCGAGGCGCTCAAGCGTCCGCTGCGCGACCTGTTCGACGTGCCGGACCTGGCGGTCACGGACGATGCCATCGTCAACGGCTCGTGGCGCGGCAAGGACGGTGAGCCCAAGCCGCTCGCGCCTTTCACGGCGCAGCGCGTGGACTATTCGCTGCACCGGCTGCAGCACTACACCTCGACCGCGCCGCCGCACTTCCAGAATTTCGTGCTGTTCACCAATTACCAGTTCTACGTGGACGAGTTCTGCGCCCGGGCCCGTGCACTGATGGCCAGCGGCAACGAGGACTACGAGATGCTGGTCGAGCCCGGCAACCGCATCACGCGGCGCGGCGAAAGCGGTCCCGGCGACGAAGTCCAGCCGGTACGCCTGCCGCAGATGCCCGCCTATCACCTGGTGCGCGGCGATCATTCCGGCATCACGCTCGTCAATATCGGCGTGGGGCCGTCCAACGCCAAGACGATCACCGATCACATCGCCGTGCTGCGCCCGCACGCCTGGCTGATGCTGGGCCATTGCGCCGGCCTGCGCGATTCCCAGCGGCTGGGCGACTATGTCCTGGCGCACGGCTACGTCCGCGAAGACCATGTCCTGGACGACGATCTGCCCACGTGGGTGCCGGTCCCGGCGCTGGCCGAGGTGCAGGTGGCGCTGGAGCAGGCAGTGGAAGAGGTGGCCGGGCTGTCCGGATGGGACCTGAAGCGCATCATGCGCACGGGAACCGTCGCCACGATCGACAACCGCAACTGGGAATTGCGCGACCACGTCGAACTGGTGGAACGCTTTGCGCAGTCGCGCGCGATTGCCCTGGACATGGAATCGGCCACCATCGCGGCCAACGGTTTCCGTTTCCGGGTGCCGTACGGCACTTTGCTGTGCGTGTCCGACAAGCCCCTGCACGGCGAACTGAAACTGCCGGGCATGGCTAGCGCCTTCTACCGGCGTCAGGTCAACCAGCATCTGGAAATTGGCATCCGGGCGCTGGAGCGGCTGCGCGACATGCCGCCCGAGCGCCTGCATTCGCGCAAGCTGCGCACGTTCATGGAAACGGCGTTTCAATAATTGCGCCGCCGCCGGGGGGCTGAGCGGCCGATCTGTCCCCCGCGGCCAGCGATTTTTCATGTCGGGGCCGATTGCGCTATTCTCGCGCGTTGCTCGGTAATCCCAGGGCGTTCGCGCGGGGTTGCGCGAGCGCCATCCAGACGTGAAGGAACGCATTTTGGCTCCATCGGAACACGATGACCGCCGCTCCGGCGGCACGCGCAACGCGCAGGCGGGCAAGCCGTCCGAATTGCGGCGCACGCTGTCCGCGCGCCACCTGACCATGATCGCGGTGGGCGGGTCGATCGGCACCGGCCTGTTCGTCGCGTCGGGTGCGACCATCGCCAAGGCCGGGCCCGGCGGCGCGCTGCTGGGCTACGTGCTGATCGGCATCATGGTGTATTTCCTGATGACCAGCCTGGGCGAACTGGCGGCCGCCATGCCCGTGTCGGGCTCGTTTTCAACCTACGGCGCGCGCTATGTCGAGGATGGTTTCGGCTTCGCGCTGGGGTGGAACTATTGGTACAACTGGGCGGTGACCGTCGCGGTCGACCTGGTGGCGGCGCAGCTCGTCATGGCGTACTGGTTTCCCGACGTGCCCGGCTTTTACTGGAGCGCGTTGTTCCTGGCGATCACATTCGGACTGAACGCCATGTCCGCCCGCGGCTTTGGCGAAGCGGAATTCTGGTTCGCGCTCATCAAGGTGATCGCCGTGCTGGCCTTTGTCACGATGGGCGTGATGATGCTGCTGGGCATCATCCGTGGCGGCGAAACGGGCGGCCTGGCCAATTGGACGGTGGGCGACGCGCCGTTCGCCGGCGGCTTCGCCGCGCTGATCGGCGTGGCCATGGTGGTGGGGTTATCGTTCCAGGGCACCGAACTGATCGGCATCGCCGCGGGCGAATCGAAGGATCCGGCGCGCAATCTGCCGCGCGCGGTGCGCCAGGTGTTCTGGCGCATTCTGCTGTTCTACGTGGCGGCCATCCTGGTCATCGGCCTCTTGATTCCCTATACCGATCCGCACCTGCTGCGCAACGACGTCGAGGACATCAGCGTCAGCCCGTTCGCGCTGATTTTCGAGCGCGCCGGCCTGTTGGGCGCCGCGTCCGTCATGAACGCCGTGGTGCTGACGTCGGTGCTGTCCGCGGGCAATTCCGGCATGTACGCGGCCACGCGCATGCTCTACAGCCTGGCCCGGGAAGGCAAGGCGCCGCGCATCTTTGGCCGCATCTCGCGCGGCGGCGTGCCGCTGTGGGCGCTGCTGGCCACCACCGTCGTGGCGGCGCTGTGCTTTTTCACGTTCATCTTCAGCCCCAACGCCGTCTATATCTGGCTGCTCAATACGTCGGGGATGACGGGATTCATCGCGTGGCTGGGCATCGCCATCAGCCACTACCGTTTCCGCCGCGGCTACGTGAAGCAGGGCAACAGCCTCGCGGATCTGCCTTATGTGTCCCCGTTCTTTCCCTTCGGACCGATTTTCGCGTTCGTGCTGTGCTTGATCATCACGCTGGGCCAGAACTACCAGGCGTTCCTGCAGGACAAGATCGATTGGGGCGGCGTGGTCGCAACCTACATCGGCATTCCGCTCTTCCTGCTGATCTGGGCGGGCTACCGGCTGACGCGCGGTTCACGGTTCGTCAGCTACCGTGACATGCGTTTTCCGGACGCTCGCGCCCGCAGCGAATACCTGGATTCGGCGCTGCGGGGCGAACCGGCGATTGGCGAGAGCCGGTAAGGCGGGGGGGGGCGTGGCGCCCCTTACTCGATGTTCTGCGCCTGCTCGCGCATCTGCTCGATCAGCAGCTTCAGGTCCATGGCGGCGCGGGTGACTTCCATGCTGCCTGCCTTGGAGCCCAGCGTATTGGCCTCGCGATTCATTTCCTGGAACAGGAAGTCCAGGCGCTTGCCCGCGCTGCCGGCGCTCTTCTTGCCGGCCGCCGCCTTGCCGCCGCCGTCCGAGAGCAGATGACGCAGTTCTTCCAGGTGCGAACGCAGGCGTGAGAGTTCCTCGGCCACGTCGATGCGCAGGGCAAAGAGGTTGGCCTCCTGGGACAGGCGCTCGGACAGTTCGGCGCCGGAAATATGCGTGAATCCGCCGGGGAACGCGGATTCCACGCTTTCACGCAGCTTGGCGGCCTGCCGGTCGCGGTGGTCGGCCAGCAGTTGCGGCAGATGCGCCTGCACGATGTCCACCACGCGCGCGACGCCGTCGGCGCATTCGCGCATCATGCCGGCCAGGCGCTCGCCTTCGCGCTCGCGGCCTTCTTGAAGCTGGGTCAGCGCTTGCTGGGCGGCCTGCAGGCAGGCGGCGCCCCAGATCTGCGGATCCAGCGCATCGTTGCCGCGCTGGCCGGGCCAGTTGAAGAGTTCGGCGAGGCGCGGGGAGGCGATGTCCGGGATGATGCGGCGCGCGGCCTGCAGCTGTTCGGCCAGGCTGTCGAGCCAGGCGGGATCCAGCTTGGACAGATCGGTATTGGCCGCACGGGTGAAGGACACGCGGATTTCGACCTTGCCGCGTGCCAGATTGGCCGTCAGCAGTTCGCGCAGCGGCGTTTCCACGTGGCGCAGCTCGTCGGG
>JAEYVD010000389.1 GCA_023432075.1 Pseudomonadota bacterium
CACAACCTGAAAATCCTGCAAAAACCCTGGGGACTCGAATGCTGGAGAAGCTATTCAAGCTGCGTGAGCACGGCACGACCGCAAGAACGGAAGTCGTTGCCGGCCTGACGACATTCCTGACGATGTCGTACATCATCTTCGTCAATCCGGACATCCTGTCCTCGACCGGCATGGACCGCGACGCCGTCTTCGTCGCCACGTGCCTGGCCGCCGCGCTGGGGTCGCTGGTGATGGCGTTCATCGCCAACTGGCCGATCGGCATGGCGCCCGGCATGGGCCTGAACGCCTTTTTTGCCTTCACCGTGGTCAAGACCATGGGCTACACCTGGGAGCAGGCGCTGGGCGCCGTGTTCATCTCGGGCATCATCTTCCTGTTCCTGACGATATCCGGCATCCGGGTCTGGCTGGTCAAGGGTATCCCGCATTCGCTACGCAGCGCCATTGCCGCCGGCATCGGGTTGTTCCTGGCCATTATCGCGCTATCGAGCGCCGGGATCGTGGTCGCGCATCCGGCCACCAAAGTCACGCTGGGCAACCTCACGACGCACGGACCGCTCTTTGCCATCCTGGGCTTTTTCGTGATCGCATCCCTGGACGCGCTGCGCGTGCGCGGCGCCATCCTGATCGGCATCATCGTCGTCACGGTGCTGTCGATGGTGCTGGGCTACAACGAGTTCAAGGGCATCTTCTCGGCGCCGCCCAGCCTGTCGCCCACGCTCTTCAAGCTGGACATCATGGGCGCCCTGCACTCCGGGTTCGTGCACGTGATCCTGGTGTTTGTGCTGGTCGAGGTGTTCGACGCGACGGGCACCCTGGTGGGCGTGGCCAAGCGTGCGGGCCTGGTGCCGGAAGACCGGCCCAACCGCCTGGGCCGCGCGCTATTTGCGGACAGCACGGCCATTGTCGCGGGCTCGATGCTGGGCACCAGCAGCACCACCGCGTATGTCGAGAGCGCGTCCGGCGTGCAGGCCGGCGGCCGCACCGGCATGACCGCGCTGATTGTGGGCCTGTTGTTCCTGGCCGCGCTGTTCATCTCGCCGTTGGCAGGCGCCGTCCCGGCCTACGCCACCGCCCCCGCCCTGCTCTACGTGGCTGGATTGATGATGCGCGAGCTCATCGATATCGACTGGAACGACGTCTGCGAGGCCACGCCGGCCGCGTTGACCGCCCTGGTCATGCCGTTCACGTATTCCATCGCGAACGGCATCGCCTTCGGATTCATCAGCTACGTGGTGCTCAAGACCGCCACGGGCAAGATGCGCGACGTGCACCCGGCCACGTGGCTCGTGGCCGTGCTGTTCGTGATCCGCTACGCGTTCTTCCCGGAATAAGCGGAGTGGCTTGGCAAGGTGTCAGACACCCTGGCGGCGCCTTGAGGCCCGTTCATTCGGCCGCCGTCCACACCGCCAATTCGTAGCCGTCCAGATCGGTGAAATGAAAGCGGCTGCCGCCCGGAAAAGTGAATTCGTCGCGGGTGATGCGCCCGCCCGCGGCGGTGATGCGCTGCCGGATCGCGGCCAGATCGTCGCCGTACAGGATCACCAGCGGACCGCCTGGGCGCACCGCTTCGCCGGTCGTGAAGCCGCCGGTCAGGCGGCCATCTGAGAACTCGGTATAGGTGGGACCGTAATCCGTAAAGGTCCAGCCGAAGACGTCGCCATAGAAGCGTTTGCTGCGGGCAATGTCCGCGACATTGAATTCGATGTTGTCGATCTGGTTGTGCTTGCCTCTTGCGCCCATGCGAGCCTCCTGGTTGGCTTAAGACCAAAAACGCGGCCGAAATGCCGCGTTTTTTCTTTCGCTATTGTAGGGATCGGAAAATTCAATCAACCCGGCCAAGGGCATGGTTGCTGGCGGGCGCGGTTGAATTCGCCGATACACTCCCCATGTAGATCAGCATATGGAGTTCATTTTGCGCCCTTCCCCCTTCCCCGCGCCGCGCGCCTGTCCTGCCTCGGTAAAGGCGTCCGCATGAGCGCCCTGGCGAACGTCCCCTTTTCCGTGCTGGACCTGGCCCCGATTGTGCAAGGCCGCGATGCCGCGGACGCCTTCCGCAATACGGTCGCGCTGGCGCAGCATGTCGAGCAGCTGGGCTACAACCGCTTCTGGCTTGCCGAGCACCACAATATCAACGGCGTGGCCAGCAGCGCCACGGCCATCCTGATCGGGCACGTGGCCGGCCACACCCGCACGCTGCGTGTCGGTTCCGGCGGCGTCATGCTGCCCAACCACGCGCCGCTGATCATTGCTGAACAATTCGGCACGCTGGAAACCCTGTACCCCGGACGCATCGACCTGGGCCTTGGCCGCGCGCCCGGCAGCGATGGCGCCACGCAGCAGGCGCTGCGCCGCAGTCCGCGCAGCGGCCTGGAGTTTCCCGCGCTGGTCGAGGAACTGCGCGCCTTTCTTGCACCCACGCGGCCCGGGCAGCCTGTGCGCGCCATTCCCGGCGAAGGCCTGGACATCCCGATCTGGCTGCTCGGATCCAGCGACTTCAGCGCGCGCATGGCGGCGGAGCTGGGTCTGCCCTTCTCCTTCGCGGGCCATTTCTCGCCGGAAGGCATGGCCGCGATGCGCCTGTACCGTCACTTGTTCAAGCCCTCCAAGACGCTGTCGCGCCCTTATTCGATGATCGGCGTGCCGGTCATCGCCGCGGAATCGGACGAAGCCGCCCGCTTCCAGTCCACCACGCAGCAATTGAAATTCCTGTCGCTGGTGCGCGGCCATCGGCTGCAGTTGCAGCCGCCGGTCGAAAGCATGGACGGCCTATGGAACGAATGGGAGCGCGAAGCGGTCAATCAAAGATTGGGCGCTGCGATCGTGGGCGGCCCGGACACCGTCAAGCGCAAACTTGAGGCGCTGGTTGCGGAAACGCAGGCCGACGAAGTCATGATCGTGTCCGACTTCTACGACATCGCTGACCGCCTGCGCTCGTTCGAGATCGTCGCGTCGCTGAAAAACGGCTCGGGCGTATCGACCCAATCCGCGGCCTGAGGGCCGCAAACTGCGCTTTGCACAGCGCCAACCATTGCGACGCAGCCTGCACCGGTTCTACTATTGCCTAACAAGCACTTGGCAACTACGCGTCGCCGTAATACATCCGGGACGGAAACCCGGAGTCTCTAGCCACTGCTTTTCGCCGCCCCGCGGCAAGGATTCCACATGAGTATTGTTGAACTCACCAAAGACAGCTTCCAGGAAGCCATCACGCCCGACGGCACCCTGATCGTCGATTTCTGGGCGCCCTGGTGCGGCCCGTGCCGCGGCTTTGCCCCCGTCTTCGAACAGGCCGCCACCGAGCATCCGGACGTCACGTTCGCCAAGGTCAATACCGATGTCGAGCAGGAACTGGCCGGCGCGCTGGGCATCCGCTCCATTCCCACGCTGATGGTCTTCCGCGAAAAGGTCCTGCTGTTCTCGCAACCGGGCGCCTTGTCGGGCGGCCAGCTCAACGAGCTGCTCGCCAAGATCAAGGAAGTGGACATGGAAAAGGTCCATCAGGAAATCGCCGCGGCGCAAGACAGCCAGGACGCGTATACAACACGGGCCCTTACCGGGCCCCTTCCTTTTGCACTGGATCAGTTCAGCTCCACCGTTGCGCAAGGCATGGCGCCTGCCCGCGTGCGCTCGACGCACGCGGCCGCGCTAGGACACCACTTCCCACCCGGACCGGCCGCGCGTGATGTTTGCCGCGGTGATTTCCAGTTCCGGCACGGCCGCGCGCGGCACCGTGAAAGTGAGCACGACGCCGTCCGCGTTGTAGTCTTCCTGTCCGATGGCAGCGCCTGCCTGCGCCAGCCGCGATTTCAACAGCGCCATGTCCGCAAAGCCGCAGGCGCAGCGCACGGTCGCGAGGTCGACGATTTCCGTGCGCGCCCCCAACCGCAGGCAATTGGCCGCACAGCCGCCGTAAGCCCGCACCAGTCCACCCGCACCGAGCTTGATCCCGCCGTACCAGCGGACCACAAGCACCGCGACGCGGTCCATGTCCTGGCCTTCGATGGCCTGCAGGATCGGCCGGCCCGCAGTGCCGCCGGGCTCGCCATCGTCATTGAAACGGTATTCCTGTCCGATGCGGTACGCCCAGCAGTTGTGGGTGGCCTCGGGATCGCTATGCTCGGCAAAGAAGCGCATGGCGTCGTCGATCGTGGCGACCGGCGCGGCATACGCGGCAAAGCGGCTTTTCTTGATGTCTTCCTGGTAGGTGCAGGGAGCGGTCAACGTGTGCGTCATGCCCGGCATTGT
>JAEYVD010000473.1 GCA_023432075.1 Pseudomonadota bacterium
GTCCGCAGGCCAGGGCCTGCGCGCGGCGATGGCCTTGACCCGGCCGCCCGGCCATCATGCCGGCCCGGACTTCTTCGGCGGCTACTGCTTCCTGAACAACGCGGCGCTGGCGGCGCAGGCGCTGCGCGACGCCGGCGCGCAACGCGTGGCCGTGCTGGATGTGGATTATCACCACGGCAATGGCACGCAAAGCATCTTCTATGACCGCGGCGACGTGCTGACGGTATCTGTCCATGGCGACCCGATCACCGAATATCCGTTCTATCTGGGCTACGCGGACGAACGCGGCGAAGGCGCGGGTCAAGACTGCAACCTGAACCTGCCGCTGCCCGCCGGCAGCGACTTCGCGGCCTGGACCGCCGCCTTGCAGCAGGGAATAGACGCCGTGCGCGCGTTCAAGGCCGACGCGCTGGTCATCGCGCTGGGCGTGGACACCTACGAAGGCGATCCGATTTCGAAGTTCAAATTGAAGAGCGCAGACTATCTGCAGGTCGGTCAGATGCTGGCTGGGCTGGGGCTGCCCGCGGTGTTCACGATGGAAGGCGGCTATGCAGTTGCCGAGGTGGGCATCAACGTGGCGAACGTGCTGGAAGGGTATCTCACACTGTAAGGTGTCAGACACCGCTGCGAAACCGCGGCCCCCATTCAATCGCGCGTCTCAAGCACCTTGTTGATCCGCAGCGCCAGCAGCGTGCACGCCACGCCCGACAACAGGTACACGCTGACCGCCACCAGCCCGAAGCGAGCCGACAGGCCCAGCGCCACCACCGGCGCGAAGGCCGCTCCCACCAGCCATGCCATATCGGACGTCAGCGCCGCGCCGGTGTAGCGGAACCGGCGCGTGAAGTTGGCGGTGACCGTGCCTGAGGCCTGGCCGTAGGACAGGCCCAGCAGCGCAAAGCCGATCAGGATGAACGCGTCCTGCGCCTTCGGGCCACCGCCCAGCAGCCACGGCGCCACCACCGCAAACACGCCAATCAGCAGGGCCAGCAGTCCCAGCGTGGTGCGCCGGCCGATGCGGTCAGCCAGCCATCCCGAGGCGATCGTGCCCAGGATGCCGAGCACCGATCCGATGATCTGCACGATCAGCACATCCGAAATCTGTTGCGTGCCGCTGACGGCGATCCACGACAGCGGAAAAACGGTGACGAGGTGAAACAGCGCATAGCTCGCCAGCGCGGCGAAGGCGCCGATGAAAAGGTTGTAGCCCTGCTGGCTGACGATTTCGCGGATGCTGATGGGTTCAAGCTCGCCTTCTTCAAGCAGCTGCGTGTATTCCTCGGTCACGACCAGCCGCAGCCGCGCAAACAGCGCCACCACGTTGATGGCGAACGCCACGAAGAACGGATAGCGCCAGCCCCACTCCAGAAAGTCGGACTGCGTAAGCGTCACGTGCAGATAGAGAAACAGCGCGCTGGCCACCATGAAGCCGACCGGCGCGCCCAGCTGTCCCATCATCGAATACCAGCCGCGGCGATTGGGCGGCGCGTTCAGCGCCAGCAGTGATGGCAGGCCATCCCACGACCCACCGAACGCCAGCCCCTGCAGGCAGCGGAACACGGCAAGCAAGGTGATCGCATGCACGCCGATGGAGTCGTAGCCCGGCAGAAACGCCATGCCCACGGTCGCAGTGCCCAATACGAACAAAGCAACGGTCAGCTTGGTGGCGCGGCCCCATCGGCGCTGAATCGCCATCGACAAGGCCGTGCCGATGGGACGCATGATGAAGGCAAACGAGAAAATGACGAAGGCCAAGAGCGTGCCTTCCAGCGGCGCTTCGAAGGGAAAGAACACCTTCGGAAAAACCAGAACGCAAGCGATTCCGAATACGAAGAAATCGAAGTATTCCGAGGCACGCCCCACCACCACGCCCACGGCGATCTCACCCGGCGCCACCTTGGCGTGGCTGGTCCCGCCGCTGATCGCCCCGGGTCCGGAAACGGGAGTGGGATGACCAGGATATTGCGTGGTGGTCGACATGGATTCGCTCGCAAAAAAAGGATCTGGATACGCCTTGTCTACGATCTTGCAACACACCTGCATGACGGTACGCGCATCATGCCGCTCGCCGCAAGCCTCATGGCCCAGGACGGCTCCGCATGCGTTCCCATGCATACTTTTGCTCTTTTTACCCTAGATTTTTCGCGGCTTCCAGCGTAGTGTTTCGATTACTTCGCACGGTTACGTTTCGGGGTATGACTATGTCGTCCTTCGCAAGGCTCCGCGGATTGATCCTGTTTGCCGCCCTGCCGCTGCTCGCCGGGTGCAATGCGGTCTTGCTCTCGCCGTCGGGCGACGTGGCCGTGCAACAACGCAACCTGATCATCATCTCCACCGGCCTGATGCTCATCATCATCGTGCCGGTGATCATCCTGACCTTGCTGTTCGCATGGCGCTATCGCGCCAGCAACAAGGACGCCACGTACGATCCCGACTGGAACCACTCCACCATGCTGGAGCTTCTGATCTGGGCCGCGCCGCTGCTCATCATCATCGCCCTCGGCGCGCTGACATGGGTCAGCACCCACCAGCTCGATCCCTACCGCCCGCTGGCGCGCCTGTCCGAAGGCCGCGAAGTACCGCCCAACACCAAGCCGCTGGTCGTCGAAGTGGTTGCGCTGGACTGGAAGTGGCTGTTCCTCTATCCCGAGCAAGGCGTGGCGGCGGTAAACGAAATGGCCGCGCCGGTCGATCGTCCCATCCAGTTCAAGATCACCTCGTCATCGGTGATGAATTCGTTCTTCGTGCCCGCGTTGGCCGGCCAGATCTACGCGATGCCCGGCATGCAGACCACGCTGCACGCGGTCATCAATCACCCCGGCGAATACGAGGGCCTGTCCGCCAACTACAGCGGCTCGGGCTTTTCCGGCATGCGCTTTCGCTTCCATGGCCTGGATCAGAAGGGCTTTGACGACTGGGTCGCGCAGGCGCGCAAGTCGCAGGCCACGCTGGACCGCGCGGCGTACCTGAAGCTTGAACAACCCAGCGAGCGCAACCCGGTGCAGCTTTACGCCACCGTTGCGCCGGGCCTGTTCGACGCCATCGTGAACCGCTGCGTCGAACCCAACCGCATGTGCATGCGCGACGCGATGGCCATCGACTCGCAAGGCGGCGCCGGCATCCCCGGCGCGCACAACCTCACCACCCTGGATCCCCAGACGCGCGAGCGCCTGGGGCTCACGGACACGCCGCCGCGCAAGTACGTGGGCGCCATGTGCACGGCCACCGAAGGATTGCTGCTGTAGCGCGGCAGGTTTTTCAGCTCGGCACGTGCGCCATGTAAACGCGGTCTTTTTGCTGGAATCGAGATGCCTGATCAACCTGACCTCACCAAGCTGATCTTCGGCCGTCTGACCTGGGACGCCATTCCTTACCACGAGCCCATCCTGCT
>JAEYVD010000572.1 GCA_023432075.1 Pseudomonadota bacterium
TCGCGAGGGATCAGGTTTATTGCGTTTTTGGATCGTGCTATCCCTATAATTCGCAATGAACATTTCGTATTCCAAGAAAACCAGGAGACAAACGAATGGACAAGACCGATATCGGCATCCTCAAGGCCCTGCAGGAAGACGGCCGGGCCTCGGCGCAGCAGCTATCCGAGAAGGTGGGACTGTCTGCCGCGCCGGTGTGGCGGCGCGTGAAGGCGATGGAGGCGAGCGGGGTGATCCAGGGCTACAGCGCCCAGGTTGATCGCAGCAAGGTGGGGCTGGGCTGCATGTTTGCGCAGATCAGTCTGGAGCGGCACTCGGCCAACACGGTCGAAAACTTCGAGCGGTCCGTGCGCGACGCCCCGGAAATCCTGGAGTGCTATGCCGTCACCGGCGATTCGGACTTCCTGTTGAAGATCCTGGTGGAAAGTCCGGAAGCCTACGATCGCTTCCTGCACCGTTTCCTGTTCAACATGCCGGGCATCCGGCAGACGCGCACCATTGTGGCGCTGCGTGAAATCAAGCACGAGCAGCGGCTGCCGCTGTAGAAAGGCGCGCCTTCTCTATATAGATATAGAGAAAGGGCGCGCCGCCGTGCGAAAGAGACAGGTTTATTGGGGCTGGATGCCCGCGATCCGGATCCATTCCTTCCAGCGGGCCGTGTCTTCCTTCACGAACGCGTCAAAGCGCGCCACGTCCATTGCTTCCGGCGTCAATCCCAAGGCGCGCAGCTTGCGCGCCGTGGTTTCGTCCTGCACCGCGGCCTGCAGGTAGGCGTTCATTTTGGCGACGATCTCCGGGGGCGTGCGTGCGGGCGCCGACAGCCCCAGCCAACCCGCGACCACGAAATCGGGATAGTAGGTGGCCATGGTCGGCACGCTGGGCCAGGCATCATGCTGCCGGGCGCCGGTCACGGCGATGGGGACGAGGCCCTTGCCGTCAATTTGGCCCATGGCGGTCAGGTAATCCACGAAGGCAAAGCCGATCTGCTTGCCGCGCAGGTCGGTGATGATCTGCGTGATGTTCTTGTACGCCGCGCCCGTGATGTTGATGCCGGCCCGCTGCTTGAAGAGTTCGGACGGCACCTGGGATGACGAGCTGTAATAGCCGAAGAAGACGTCGCCCGGATGTTTCTTGGCGTATTCGACCAGTTCGGGCACCGTCCGGTACGGGCTGTCCGGCGACACGACGCCCACCGTGCCGAATGTGCCCAGCATGCCGACCTGCTCGAAGTCCTTTTGCGCGTCGTACGGCAGCGTCTTGTACAGGAACTGGTTGGCCGAATGCGTGGAGTTCGTGGACAAGAGGAACGTGTAGCCGTCCGGCGCGGCGTTTTTGCTGGCGTTGGTGCCCACGATGCCACCGGCGCCGGGGCGATCTTCCACGATCACCGTCTGTCCCGTCTTCTCGCCGAGATACTGGGCGAAGGTGCGGGCGGTCAGGTCGGCCGCGCCGCCCGCCGCGGACGGCACGATGATCGTCACGGGCTTGTCGGGCCAGCCGGCGGCGTGCGAGGCCGTGGCCCATAGCAGGCAGGCGCCGGCGAGCGCCGGACGCAGCAAGCGGGAAATGGTCATGTCTGTCTCCTGAGTGCGCTTGGGCGCGTCGTTATCGTTGTCGTGGTTATCTTGCGGGTGATCAGCCAAATTGCGTTCGGTGCCAGTCCAGGATGGCGCCGGCGCTGATCTGCCAATGGTCTGCGTACATCATGCAGTGGGGTTGTCCGGCAAGCCGGGCATGCGAAAAGCCGTAGCGGCGCGCAATGGCTTGATCCTGTCCCGGCGGATGCCGGTCATGCGTATCCAGTCCGGCTTCCAGGCACAGGCCGGGCGCGCGGATCGATGCGGGGCCAATAGCCACGCGCAGCAGGTATCGGTCGTTCAGAACCTGGGGGCTTTCCGCGCACAGCCGCCGCGCCACCGCGCGGACATCCCGGTCTGGCGTGGTTGCCAGGAAGCGAGCTCGGATCTCCGCTTCGGCGGGGGCGGCGCGCGGCGCGTGCCCGGGTACCGCAGGCAAGGCCAACGCACCTGGCAGATCTCCGGGTGGCGAGGGGGCGAGCAGCACGACGCCTGCCACGGGCCGCCGGCTGGCAGCCAGCAGCGCCGGCAGCGCGCCCATGCTGTGGCCCACGACGATGGTGGGCGCATTCAGCGCGTCCAGTGCGCTGACGACGTCCTCGCCGAGGTCGCCAATCGTGACGGCGGCAAATCCGGCGTCCTGCGGCAGGGCGCCGTGGCCGCGCACATCCAGCGCCGCGCAGGCCAGGCCGGCGGCCGCGAAGTAATCCAGATAGTGCGCGTAGCACCAGGCGCCGTGATAAGCCCCCGGCACGAACAGCAGGCCGGGCCTGGCGTCTTGCGGGACGGCGCCGATGAGCAGTCGGCCATGCCCCGCTTCGCGGATGGGCAGCCGATCCGCTGCGCCGAAATCAAGCGGGTCTGCGGCGGAGGTGGGTAGTGGGTTGGCGGTAGGCATATTGCGGCCATCTTAAAAGCGGGCCTATGATCAGAAAATTTTATTTTTCATATGGATTGATAAGTTCTGCTAATCCATTGCCCCATGCGCCCGCTTCCCGACCTTTCCATTTCCCATTACCGCCATTTTTTGCTGGTTGCCGAGCTGGGCAGCTTTCGCGCCGCGGCCGTCCGGGCTTTCCGATCGCAGCCCGCGCTGTCCCTTTCCATCCGGGAAATGGAACAACGCCTGGGCCAGCCGCTGTTCGAGCCTGGCAACCGCGGAACGCTGACGCGCTTCGGGCAAGATTGCCTGCCCCTGGCGCGTGAACTGGTTGACCACCACGACCGGGTCGCCGGCGCCTTGTCGGGGCTTGCCAACAATGGCGCCGGCAGCTTGACGATGGCGTCTGTCGCGTCCGCGGCCACGCATTGGCTGCCGGAACTGGTGGCGGCCTACCGGGAGCAGTATCCAGCCGTGTCGCTGCGCTTGTTCGACGACAACTCCGAGGGGGTCGAGCGTATGGTGTTGGCGGGCGAGGTGGAATTGGGCGTATGCAGCACCGTGTCGCGCGACCGCCGCCTGTCGTTCGAACCGCTGATGCGCGACGCCTTTGGCCTGGTCTGCCATCGCGGCCATCCGCTGGCTGGCCGCAAGTCCGTGACGTGGCGCGAGATCGCCGACCTGCCTTTGGTCG
>JAEYVD010000671.1 GCA_023432075.1 Pseudomonadota bacterium
TTTCTTCTGGGCCTGGATCAGGCCGCCGTCCTTGCCGGTCAGGCCCACGGCCTTGCCGCCGACCTCGTTGATCATCATGACGATGTCCTGCTGGACCTGGCCGCCCAGCACCCATTCCACGACTTCCATGGTCTCGGCGTCGGTGACGCGCATGCCCTGAATGAAGGTGCCTTGCTTGCCGATGCGGCGCAGGGCGTCATCGATCTGCGGACCACCGCCGTGGACCACCACCGGGTTCAGACCCACCAGCTTGAGCAGCACGACATCGTGCGCGAAGCTACGCTGCAATCGCTCTTCCGTCATGGCGTTGCCGCCGTACTTGACCACGATGGTCTTGCCGTGAAATCGTCGGATATACGGCAGAGCCTCGGACAGCACGGCGGCTTTGACGGCGGGAGACGAAACGGCAGCAGGGTCGGGGGTGTCGGTCATGGCAGCTAAGTCGGCAAATAAATAACAAGTAAGTTAGTGGGCGTTAAAAAAATGCCTGCACAAGAACGCGGTTGGAACGCGGCTAGCGCAAGCATACGACGGATTGTAGTCCCCACAGGTTTCTTATGCTGCAAAGCCATGTCCTTATGCCCGACAAATAACCGGCATTCAGGTAAATTGGGGGCGTTTTCACAACGGCTGGCCCCGCAAAAGGGGGCCCGCCCGAACCTGCGGGACATCGATCCCCGTTTTTATCCATAAAAGAGGCAAGACATGCGTTTGAACTTCGTCCGTTCCGCCCTGGCGGCGTCGGTCCTCCTGGTTGCCGCCAACGCGGCCCACGCCGAGAAGGTGGTGGTCGGCGCCACGCAGGTTCCGCACGCCGAGATCCTCGAAGTGGTCAAGCCCAAGCTGGCCAAGGAAGGCGTGGAGCTCGACATCAAGGTGTTCAGCGACTACGTGCAGCCCAACCTGCAACTGGCGGACAAGCAGCTGGACGCCAACTTCTTCCAGCACAAGCCGTATCTGGAAAGCTTCAACAAGGACCGCAAGGCGACCCTCGTGCCGGTGGCGCTGGTCCACGTCGAGCCCTTCGGCGGCTACTCCAAGAAGATCAAGAGCCTGTCGGACCTGAAGGACGGCGCCACGGTCGCCATTCCCAATGACCCGTCCAACGGCGGCCGCGCACTGGTGCTGCTGCAAAAGCAGGGCGTCATCAAGCTCAAGGATCCGGCCAACATCCTGGCCACGGCCGCGGATGTCGTCGAGAACCCCAAGAAGCTGAAGTTCCGTGAACTGGAAGCCGCGATGCTGCCGCGTGCGCTGGACGACGTGGATCTGGCGCTGATCAACACCAACTACGCGCTGGAAGCCGGCCTGGTGCCGACCAAGGATGCCCTGTTTATCGAAGGCGCCGATTCGCCCTACGCCAACGTGCTGGTGACCCGCAGCGACAACAAGGACGCCCCGGGCATCAAGAAGCTGGTCGACGCGCTGCACTCGCCGGAGGTCAAGACCTTCATCCAGGAAAAGTACAAGGGCGCGGTGGTTCCCGCCTTCTGATGCGCAGCGCGCGGGTGGCCTTGGACTGCCCGCTCCCGCCCATCGGCATGCCCCCAAGCAAAACGCCGCCCGTTATTTTGCGGGCGGCGTTTTGTTTGGGGCAGCTTGCGTGGGCGGATCAGCCGGCGGCCAGGGCCTTTTCCACTGTGGCGTGGAACTCGGCCTTGTCGTATTCGCCCAGATAGCGCTTGATGATGCGTCCCTCTTTGTCGATGAGGAACGCCGTGGGGGTCAGGCGGATGTCGCCGAAGGCGCGCGCGATGTCGCCCTTGGTGTCCAGCGCAACCGGAAACGGCAGCTTGCGGGTTTCGGCGAAGTTCAGCACGAAGTTGGGCGGGTCGTAGTTCATGGCGACCGCAATGGCTTCATAGCCCTTGTCCGCGTACTCGTTGTAGGCGGAGATGGTGTCGGGCATCTGCTTGACGCACGTGACGCAGCTGGTCGCCCAGAACTTGACCAGCACGACCTTGCCGCGCAGGTCCTGCATCGTGAACGTCTTGCCTTCCAGGGTGGTGAAGGTAACGTCGGGGGCGGTCTGGGCCGGGCGCATGGCGAACCATGCGCCGATGCCGACTGCGACGAGAACTGCGAGCGCTACGATGGCTTTTTTCATTTGATGGGCATTGCTTCGACGCCGCCGCTCGTGCCGCCGCTGCCGGCCGCATTGTCGGTGGCCGGACCGGTGCCGCTTTCGATGGGCGCCTTGCTTTCCGTGGTTGCGGGTTTGGAGCCGCTGCCCGACAGGCGGATGGCTTCTTCGCGGCTGATGGTTTCAAAGAGTTTGACCACCTTGGTCACGCCGCCGACGTCGGCGGTGGTGTTGGCGGCGTAGTCGCCTTCGGCCTGCGTGACCTTGCCCATCAGGTAGACGACGCCGCGGTCGGTGGTGACCGCGATGGTGCCGGAGGGCACGTACTTGGTGTTGAGCAGGGCGGTCTTGACCTTGGAGGTCAGCCAGGTGTCGTTGGAGCGCTGGCCAAACGAGGCGATGGGGCCGACATTGAGCTGGTTGATGACCTGCTTCACGTTTTCCACGCTCTGCGCGATGGCGGTGGCCTGGTTTTTGGCGTCTTCCGATGGGACGTCGCCCGTCAGCAGCAGGTGGCCGCCGTAGGCCATGGCATTGACGCGCGCGGTGTCGCCCAGCTTCTGGGAGATCTGGCTTTGCGCCTTGAACGCCATGTTCTGGTCTTCGAGCTGGACGCCGGACGTGCGGCGGTCGGTGACGACGACCGCCGTGGTGGCGGCGGCGCCGCCCACGATCAAAGGCGCGCAGGCCGTCAGCGAAAGCGCCGCGGTGGACAACGCGGCGGCAAGCATCAGCGGGCGGACTGCGGGTCTGACGTCAAGAATCATTCGGTGTCTCCAAGCAGAAGAGCGTCGATGCCGTCGCACAGCGCGTGCAACAGCAGAATATGGACTTCCTGGATGCGCATGGTGCGATCGCTGGGAACACATAGATGGACGTCCATCGGGGTAATGAGTTCCCCCATGACCCCGCCACCCTTGCCGGTCAGGGCCAGAACGTGCATTTCGCGTGCGCTGGCCGCTTCCATGGCGCGGACCACGTTGGGCGAATTGCCGCTGGTGGAAATGGCCACGAGCACGTCGCCGGCCTGCCCGAAGGCGTTGACCTGCCGCTCGAAGACTTCGTCAAAGCCGTAGTCGTTGCCGACCGCCGTGAGGATCGAGGTGTCGGTGTTGAGCGCGATGCCGGCGAGGGGCAGGCGTTCGCGTTCGAAGCGGCCCACCAGCTCAGCGATGAAATGCTGCGCATCGGCGGCCGAGCCGCCATTGCCGCAAGCCAGAATCTTGCCATTGTTCGCCAGGGCGCCGAACAGCACGTCCACGGCCACGGCCAGCGGTTCGGCCAGGACGTTCATGCTTTGTTCGTGAGCGGCCATGGCGTCGCGAAAGTGCGACGTCATACGAGAGGTCATATCCATGGGCGCGATTATCTCACGGGGCCGGGCC
>JAEYVD010000677.1 GCA_023432075.1 Pseudomonadota bacterium
CATAGAAGTCGTCGATCATGTCCTGCGTGATCAGGCGCGACAACCCGGCGCGCCCGCGCGGCGGCGTCTGGATGTTGATGAGGTGGATGCGCGCGGATGTTGCGCCCTGCGCCAGGCGGCGGGCATATTCGACGGCGCGGTCCGCGTTGTCGGAGCCATCGACGGGAACGAGGATGTTCAGCATGGCGGCTCCTTACTTGACCAGCGTGACGGGCAGTTCGGTCAGGGACAGCACGCCCGTGGCGACCGACCCCATGAAAAGCGCCGACACCGAACCCAGGCCGCGTGTCCCCATGAAGATCTCGTGGGCGCCGGTTTCATCGGCCACGCGCGTAATGGTCTCGGCAGCCGCGCCGGCCTCGATGTGTACGTCGAACGGCACGCCGGCCTGCGTCAACAGCGCGCTGGCGGCCTGCACCGCGGCATCGCCTTCTTCCTGGTAGTAGGTGTCGATCTCTTCCTGCGACAGGCCGCTGCCGAACGCCCCGGCTTTCAAGGGCATCTGGACTGTGAGCAGGTCCACGCGTTCAACCGGATCGTAGCGGCGCGCATCGAGCAGCGCCTTGACCGCGTTAAGGGAAGTTTCCGAACCATCGACGGAAATCAGGATGCGTTTCATGGCGTCTCCTTGCGGGCCGTGGGGGGCGTGCGTTCCACTGTATCTCACATTCGCTCCGCCGGCGCCGCCCGGCGATGCGGCAGATCAAGCGGGAGGCAGTCCCCGCCACGCGTCGGGCACCGTGCCCGCTGGCATGGGCGTGCCCAGCAGCCGGCTTGCCAGTTGCGCCAGCGCGTCGGCGTCGCCCGTGGTCTGCAACCGCAGCGCGCCCGGACCTTGCGCCGTCAGCAGGCCGCGTTCGTGCAGCTGGTGGCGCAGCCAGCGCGCCACCGGGGCGCCCGTCTCCAGGAGCGGCACGCCGGGGCCGGCGGCGTCCTGGATCACGTCGCGCAGGAAGGGAAAGTGCGTGCAGCCCAGCACCAGCACGTCCGCGCCGGCCTCGCGCAGTTCGGCGACCGGCGCGCGCACCGCCTCGGCGGCTTCGGGGCCGGAGAGCACGCCTTGCTCGACCAGACGCACCCATTGCGGGCAGGGCCGCAGCATGATGCGCACCTCGGGCGCCTCGCGCTGCACCAGCGCGGCGAACTTGGGGCTGGCCAGCGTCCCGGTCGTGGCAAAGACGCCCACCACGCCCGTGTGCGTCAGGTGCGCGGCGGGCTTGATGGCCGGTTCGACGCCGATGATGATGAGCGCCGGATGGCGCTGGCGCAGCAGCGCGATCGCCGCGGCCGTGGCGGTGTTGCAGGCCACCACCATGGCGCGGGCGCGCTGCGACACGAAGTAGTCCGCGATGGCGCAGGCGCGTTGTTCGACGAAGGCCTGGGTCTTTTCCCCGTAGGGCACATGGGCGGAGTCCGCCACGTAGAGCAGCGGCTCGTGGGGCAGCACGTCGCGGATCGCCCGGACGACGCTTAGCCCGCCGACGCCGGAGTCGTATACGCCGATGGGGGATTCGGAAAGCATGGAAAGCGATGGGCCAATGCAGGATGCGGTGGCGGCAAGTGTAGCGCCGGGGCAGGGGTGGCCAAAGGGGTGGCCAAAGGCGGGCCCCGCGTCAGGGGCTTTCGCCCGCCCCGGGTTCGTCCCGCTGGCGCCGCGCCTCGTCGATCAGCTTGCGGGCGGCGCCGGACAGCGGCGCGTCGCGCCAGATCAGGTTCAGCGGCGCGCGCAGCGCCGCCGGATGGGTGACGCTGACGTACACGACGCCCTCGATGTTCACGCGGCGCAGCGACGCGGGCACTAGCGACACGCCCAGTCCCGCGGCGACAAAACTGAGTGTGGACAGCATGCGCGGCGCTTCCTGCGTGACGCGGGGGCTGAAGCCCTCGGCGCGGCATGCGCTGATGATGGCGTCGTACAGCCCCGGGCCGCTGTGACGCCGGTACAGGATCAGCGATTCGTCCGCCAGTTCCGAGAGCGCGATGCGCTTGCGCGCGCGGCCCCTGACGGCCGGGTGATCTGCCGGAAAGGCCGCCAGCATGGCTTCCTCGAGCACGGTTTCCATCTGCACGCCTGGGTCCGCGCCGTGTGCGCCGCGGATGAATGCGACGTCGATGCGTCCCTCGGCGACCGCCTCGCGCAGCTCGCCCGTGCTGCTTTCTTCAAGCACCAGATGCACGTGCGGCGCGCTTTCGCGGAACCGCCGGATGACCGACGGCACGAACGGATGAAACGCCGCCGATCCCGTGAACCCCACCGTCAGGCGGCCCGCCTCGCCCTGCGATACGCGCCGCACGCCGTCCACGGCCTGGTCCACCAGGGCGATGATGTTGCGCGCGTCCTCGAGCAGCGCGCGCCCGCTTTCGGTGAGTTCCATGCCGCGCGGCAGACGGTGGAAAAGCGTCACGCCCAGCTCCGCCTCCAGCACGCGGATCTGCTGGCTGAGCGGCGGCTGGCGGATACCGAGCCGGGCCGCAGCCTTGGTCAGGTGGGATTCCTCGGCGACCGCCAGGAAGTAGCGCAACAGCCGCAAATCTACGCTTGCCATATTCTGTGGATATGAGTTTTTAACTTGTCATATATTAGACATTATCTGGTGCGAGGAGTAGCCTGCAATCTCGTGATCCATCCCTGGCGCGGTTCCCGCGCCAGCTTCCTTAGCCGGTTCCGCGCCGGCCACAATAATGACGAACGCAGCACTTTCCACCGACGAGGCCGGCTTACGGCCTCCCCCCACTTGCGGCCAGCTGTTCCACGGTTTCCTGATGCTGGGCCTGACCGCCTTCGGCGGCGCATTGCCCTTGGCGCGACGCATGGTCGTCGAAAAACACCGTTGGCTGACCGGCGCCGAATTCACCGAACTGCTGGGCCTGTGCCAATTCCTGCCGGGCGGCAACATCATCAACCTGTCCGTCGCCCTGGGCATGAAATTCCGCGGCCCGCGCGGCGCCTTCGCGGCGCTGATGGGTCTGATCCTCGCGCCGTCCATCATCGTCGTCATGCTGGGCATGGTCTATGACCGCTTTCAGAACGATCCCGACATCCAGCATCTGTTCGCCGGCCTGGCCGCAGCCGCGGCCGGGCTGCTGATCTCCATGGCGGTCAAGATCGGCATGCCGGTCGTCAAGCGGCGCGACTGGCTTGCGGGCGTGGTCGCCACCGCCTGTTTCATCGCCATCGCCGTCCTGCGCATCCCGCTTCTGCCCACGATGCTGGTGCTGACGCCGCTCAGCATCCTGATGGTCTGGAGGCAACGCCGATGATCCATACCCTCGTCGCCCTCGTCCTCATTTTTTCCGAACTGTCCGTGCTGGCCTTCGGCGGAGGCAACACCATCCTGCCCGAGATGCAGCGCCAGGTCGTCGAGGTTCACGGCTGGATGACCGCCGCCGACTTCTCCGCGCTCTTTGCGCTGGGCCAGGCGGCGCCCGGGCCCAACCTGATGGTCGTCACGCTGGTCGGCTGGCACGTCGCAGGCCTGCCCGGCCTGCTTGCCACGACCATCGCCAAGTTCGGTCCGTCGTCCCTCATCACCGTCTTCGCGCTGGGCCTCTGGGAAAAATTCAAGGACCGCCCGTGGCGCGGCGTCATCCAGGCGGGCATCTTCCCCATGACCGTGGGGCTGGTCGCCGCCAGCGCCTCGCTCATCACCGAGGCGTCCGTGCACACCTGGCTGCTGGGCGCGATCACCGCCGTCGTCGCCATCCTGGGTAGCGGCACGCGCATACATCCGCTGTGGCTGCTGTTCGGCGGCGCGCTGGCCGGTTTGCTGGGTATCGGTTAGCGTAGGGACCTATCGCGGGACTGCCACGGGCAACACGCCCCGGCCCCGCGGCGCAGACAGGAGCCCGCCATGCAGCCGCTCAAAGATGACAGCGCCGGAAACGCCTCGAATGCCGACCGGCTGCCGTTCTTCCATGCCCATCGCCGGCTGATGCTGTGCGCCGGCCTGCTGCTCGCGGTCGCGGGCGGGCTGTACGCAGCCGGCCTGCCGCCCAGTCTAGCCATCCTGCTGGGCTTTGACGCCGGGGCGCTGATCTTCCTGATCCTGACCGCCCGTGTGTTCGGACGCACCAGCGCCGCCGCCATGCGCCGGCACGCCCGCCAGCACGACGTCGGGCGCGGCGGCGTCCTCTGGAGCAGCGTCGCGCTGTCCTGCATGGTGCTGGTCGCGTTGTGGGTGGAAATGCGCGCGCAAAACAATGTGGGCGCGGTGCTCGACATGCTGGCCGCGGCGGTGACCATCGTGCTGTCGTGGCTCTACATGAACATGATCTTCGCGCTGCACTATGCCCACGGGTACTACGGCCATGAGAACGCCATGCACAAGGGCCTGGATTTTCCGGGCACGGACGAGCCCGACTACTGGGACTTCGCGTATTTCTCGCTGGTGCTGGGCATGACCTTCCAGGTGTCGGACGTGCAGATCGTCAACCGCCGG
>JAEYVD010000523.1 GCA_023432075.1 Pseudomonadota bacterium
GCCGACGCCAGCGCGCTGTTCCTGGTCGCCGCGGGCCTGTCGCTGATCTTTGGCGTGACCCGCGTGGTCAACTTCGCGCACGGCTCGTTCTACATGCTGGGCATCTACCTGGCCTGGACCTTCACCAACCATTTCGGCAGCGGCGCGGGTTACTGGTTCGGCCTGCTGCTGGCGGCGCTGGCGACCGGCCTGATCGGCGCGGCGGCCGAGCTGCTGGTGCTCAAGCGCTTGTACCGCGCCCCCGAACTCTTCCAACTGCTGGCGACCTTCGCCCTCGTTCTCATCATTGGCGACGCGGCCCTGGCCATCTGGGGCCCGGAAGACCTGTTCTCCGCCCGCGCGCCGGGCTTGTCGGGCGCCGTGCAGATCCTGGGCCGCCGTTACCCCGAATACGACCTCCTGCTGATTGCCGCCGGCCCCATCGTGCTGGGCCTCTTGTGGCTGCTGCTCATGCGCACCCGCTGGGGCCGGCTGCTGCGCGCCGCCGCCGAAAACCGCACCATGCTCGCGGCCCTCGGCGTGAACCAGGCCTGGCTGTTCACGTCCGCCTTCACGCTGGGCGCGTTCCTGGCGGGCCTGGGCGGCGCGCTGGCCGCGCCCCGCGTGCCCGCCACCCTCGGCCTGGACCTCGAAATCATCGCCAGCGCCTTCGTCGTGGTGGTCGTGGGCGGCCTGGGATCGGTACCGGGCGCATTCCTGGCTGCCGTGCTTATCTGCTCGGTCAAGGCTCTTTTCGTATTCCTGGGCCAGGTCGCCATCGGCCCGTGGGTCTTCAACCTGTCCAAGCTCACGCTGCTGGCCGAGTTTGCCGTGATGGCCGTGGTGCTGGTCGTGCGGCCGTGGGGCCTGATGGGCAAGCCCCCCGCCCCTTCCTCGCACGCCGGCATGCCGGAGCGGCCCATATCCCCGGCGGGCCCCCGCCTGCGTCTGGCCTACGGCGTGCTGCTGGCCCTGCTGGCGTTGGTGCCCGTCGCGACGCTGACCTGGCCTTACCTCAGCATCCTCATGACCGAGATCCTGATCGCCGCCCTGTTCGCCGCCAGCCTGCATTTTCTGACGGGGCTGGCGGGCATGACGTCGTTCGGCCACGCCGCCTGGTTCGGACTGGGCGCGTACGGCGCGGCGCTGCTCCTGAAACTGGCCGCCATTCCCATGGAGGCGGCCTTGCTGCTGGGCCCGTTTGCCGCCGCGTTCGGCGCCCTGGTGTTCGGATGGTTCTGCGTGCGCCTGTCCGGCGTGTATTTGGCGATGCTGACACTGGCCGTCGCGCAGATCCTGTGGGCGCTGACCTATCAATGGGACGACGTGACTGGCGGCAGCAACGGCCTCACGGGCTTGTGGCCGTCGGCCTGGCTGGCGCAGGGACCCTGGTTCTACTACCTCACGCTGGTGCTGTGCGCGGCCGGCGTCTGGTGGCTGCGCCGGCTGGCGTTTTCGCCGTTGGGTTTTGCGCTGCGCGGCGTGCGCGATTCGGCCTTGCGTGCCGAGGCGCTGGGCATGGACACCCGCCGCATCCAGTGGGCCGGATTCGTGGCCGCATCGTTCGCCGCGGGCCTGGCGGGCTCGCTGTACGCATTTTCCAAGGGCAGCATCGCGCCCGACGTGCTGGCCGTCAGCCGCTCGGTCGACGGATTGGTGATGGTGCTGCTGGGCGGCATCCAGACGCTGGCCGGCCCGCTCGTCGGCGCGGCTGCCTACACCTGGCTGCAGGATGCCGCGGCGCGCAGCACCGAGTACTGGCACGCGGTGCTGGGCCTGGCGATCCTGGCGCTCGTCATGGCCTTCCCCGAAGGCCTGGCGGGCGCTGCCGCCCGGCTGCGCAGGAGGTCCGCATGACGCCGGCCGCCCCCCTGCTGCAGGTGCGCAACCTGCGCAAATCTTTCGGCGGCATCGACGCGCTGGCCGATGTGTCGTTCGACCTGGAAGCGGGCCACATGCTGGCCCTGATCGGTCCGAACGGCGCGGGCAAGTCGACCTGCTTCAATGTGTTGGGCGGCCAGTTGCGCCCGGATTCAGGGTCGGTGCGGCTGGACGGGCGCGAACTGATCGGCCTGTCGGCCGGCAAGATCTGCCGGCTGGGCGTGGGCCGCAGCTTTCAGACCGCCGCCACGTTCCGTTCGATGACCGTGCTTGAAAACGTGCAGACGGCGTTGCTGTCGCGCGACCGGCTGCTGTTCAATGCGTGGCGGCGCGCCGCCAGCCATGCGGCCGGCGAAGCGATGACCCTGCTCTCGCAGGTGCACATGTCGGACAAGGCGCACGAGGCCTGCGGCACGCTGGCCTATGGCGATGTCAAGCGGGTCGAGCTGGCGATGGCGCTGGCGCATCGGCCACGCCTGCTCTTGATGGACGAGCCCACGGCGGGCATGGCCACCAACGAACGCCATGCGCTGATGCGCCTGACCCGCCAGTTGGCCGATACGCAGCGCATCGCAGTCCTTTTCACGGAACACAGCCTGGACGTCGTGTTCAAGCACGCCGATCGCATCGCGGTGCTGGTGCGGGGCGGCCTGCTGGCCGAAGGCGCGCCGTCGGCGATCGCGGCCGACGAACGGGTCAAGGCTGCTTATCTGGGCACCGATACGCCACAGCAAGCCTGACCCGCCAATCGCCTCACCCGTCGCGCTGCGGGCTGTCCGGCTGGCATTCCCAGAAAATCCGGGCCGTGCACCCCGCGCAGATATTCCGGTCCAGCTTGGCGTAGATCTCGTGCAACGCCGTCGCCTTGTCCGGAAAGATGTGATCCGCGCCCAGCCTGTCCAGGAATCCGGTGCGGCGCCACATGTCCATCACTTCGGGCCGCGGCCGGTGGAAGTACAGATCCCCGCCCATCGCACGGCGCGCCGCCAGCTCATCGTCCCAGACCTGCGCCCCGGCCAGGTCGATGAAATTCATGCTTTTGGCCATCACCAGCAGATGGCGCGGCGCGCCCGGCGCCGCGCGCAGATCATGCAGCCGCTGCGCCACGTGCGCGGCCGCCCCGAAATAGACCGATCCCTCCATGCGCAGCAGCTTTAGCTGCGGGCATTCCGGCAAGGCGTCCGGCTGATGCTCCAGCACGACGAAGCGGCGATCCAGCCCGCGCGAATCGAAGCCCATCGTGCGCATCGCCGGCCGCGACGTGCGGTGCAGATACACCATGAGCGACAGCACCGTGCCCAGCAGGATCGCAACCTCCATGCGAATGGCGATCGTGGCAGCCAGCGTGGCCGCGGCGATTGCGCATTCGCCGCGCTGCGTGCGCAACAGGTGCCGCCAGCGCGGGATGTCCAGCAACGTCCAGGCCACCAGCAACAGCAGCCCCGAGATCGCCGCATGCGGGATCAACGCCAGGAGCGGCGCGGACACCGCCACCAGCAGCATCAGCAGCAGCGCGGAAAACACCGACGCCAGCGGCGTTTTCGCGCCCGCCTCAAAGTTTGGAATGGAACGATTGAGCGAGCCGCACGACAGGTAGCACGAAAAAAAGCCGCCCACGATGTTGGACAAGCCCTGACCCACGAACTCCCGGTTCGCGTCGATGCGCTGCCCCGATCGCGTCGCAACCGCCTTGGCAATCGAGATGGATTGCGCCAATGCGACGATGGTCAGCGCGAATGCCAGGCTCAAGAGATCGGGCAGTGCGCGCCAGTCGACGCTGGGCACGTGAAACGGCGGCCACGGTTGGGCGATTGCCCCGAGCACAGGCACCGGCGCGCCTCCTTGCGACGGGACAACCGAATTGAAGACCCACGCCGCGAATGTCCCCGCCGCCAGGCCCAGCAGCATGTAAGGCTTGCGCTTGTCCAGCCTGCGCGCCAGCAGCGCGGTACCCAGGGTGACCAGCGTCACCAGCAAGGCGCCTGGATGCGCCTGGCCGATATGCGTGGCGATGCTTTCCAGCACCGCGCCCGCACCATGCGCCTCTGGCGACGGCAAGCCCAGCGCGTCCTTGAGCGCATGCACCGCGATCAGCACGGCCGCGCCGCTGGTAAAACCAAACAACGCCGACGGCGAAATGAAGTGCGCCAGCGATCCCAGCCGCAACGTGCCCACCAGCCACTGCATGATCCCGACCAGCACGGTCACGGCAAGGGCAAGCTGAATGTAGGCGGGACTGCCCGCGGCTGCCAGCGGCGCC
>JAEYVD010000528.1 GCA_023432075.1 Pseudomonadota bacterium
CTGATGGCGCTGTCCGACGAGCGCAAGGCGCGCGAAATCGCGCTGTTCCGCCAGGGCAAGTTCCGCGACGTCAAGCTGGCCCGCCAACAGGCCGCCAAGCTGGAATCGATGTTCGACAACCTCGGCGAAGGCACCCAGACCCTCACCCTTATCGTCAAGACCGACGTGCAGGGTTCGCAGGAAGCCCTGGTGCAGTCGCTGGTCAAGCTGTCCACCGACGAAGTGCGCGTTCAGGTCGTGCACGCCGCCGTGGGCGGCATCTCGGAAACCGACATCAACCTGGCCATCGCCTCGCACGCCGTCGTCATCGGCTTCAACGTGCGTGCCGATGCCAGCGCCAAGAAGCTTGCCGAAAACAACGGCATCGACGTGCGCTACTACAACATCATCTACGACGCCGTGGATGAAGTTAAGGCTGCCATGTCGGGCATGCTGGCGCCCGAGAAGAAGGAAGAAATCATCGGCCTGGTCGAGATCCGCGAGGTGTACAGCATCTCCCGCCTCGGCAACATCGCCGGTTGTATGGTGCTCGATGGCATCGTGCGCCGCGATTCCCAGGTCCGCCTGCTGCGCAACAACGTCGTTCACTGGACGGGGCATCTCGAATCGCTGCGCCGCTTTAAGGACGACGTCAAGGAAGTCAAGTCGGGCTTCGATTGCGGCCTGACGCTGCGCGGCAACAATGACATCCAGGTGGGCGACCAACTGGAAGTCTTTGAAATCAAGGAAATTGCGCGCACGCTGTAAAGCAGGCGCCAGGCATTGTTAATGAGCCGTCACAAGTCCAAAGCCATTCCCGGCCGCAATCTGCGGCTGGCCGACCAGATCCAGAAGGATCTGGCCGGGATCATCCAGCGCGAGATCGACACCAAACGCGCTGGATTGATCACGATTTCGGGTGTGGAACTGTCGACCGACTACGCGCATGCCAAGGTGTGGTTCACGGTTTTGGGCGCCGAGCCCGAAGCCGCCACCACCTTGCTGAACGAGAAGGCCGGCTGGCTGCATTCGCAGCTCTACAAGCTTTTGCACATCCATACTGTCCCCACTTTGCGCTTCTTCCACGACGAGCAAGTCGCTCGTGGCATCGAAATGTCGATCCTCATCGACCGCGCAAACCGCCCCGGCCCGCACTCGGGCGTACCCGACGAGCCAGAAGACCAGTCCTGATCGGGCTGTCGTCACTGCTTCATTTTTTTCCGGATTTCGACGATGGCTAAACGACGCGGGCTTGCGCTCGACGGTGTGCTGTTGCTTGATAAACCTGTGGGTTTGTCGAGCAATCACGCCTTGCAGCGCGCCAAACGCGCCATGGATGCGGCCAAGGCCGGCCATACCGGCACGCTGGACCCCTTTGCCACCGGCTTGCTGGTGTGCTGCATGGGTCGCGCCACCAAAATTTCCGGCGCGATGCTTGACGCCGACAAGGCATATCGCGCTACGCTGCAATTTGGATCGGAAACCGATTCCGGCGACCTGACGGGCAACGTCACGGCGACTGCCGAGCCCGGTTTTGTTGTCCAGGAACAGGCGCTGCGCGATGCACTGTCACGTTTCTCGGGCACCATCGAGCAGATTCCGCCGATGTACTCGGCGCTCAAGCGCGACGGCAAGCCGTTGTACGAGTACGCCCGCGCGGGCATCGAGCTGGAGCGGGCGCCGCGCAAGATCACGATATACCGCATCGAGCTGTTGTCCCTGACCGGGACGCAGGCAGAGATCGATGTGGCTTGCAGTAAAGGCACATACATCCGAACACTGGCCCAGGACATCGGGCGCGTGCTGGGCTGTTTCGCCCACCTGACGGCGCTGCGGCGCACGCACGTCGGGCCCTTCTCTCTGGAACGCGCCGTTGAACTGGAAGCCTTGCAGGCCATGCCAGACCCCAAGCAGGCATTGCTTGCACTGAACGAATTGCCGGAGGGCTTGCTGCCCTCCACCCTGACCTTAAAGGACTCGCTATGACTCGCGCCTTGCGCAACGTCGCCATCATCGCCCACGTGGACCACGGTAAAACCACCCTGGTCGACCAGCTGCTGCGCCAATCCGGCACCTTCCGCGAAAACCAGGCGCTGACCGAACGGGTCATGGACTCGAACGACCTGGAAAAGGAACGCGGCATCACGATTCTGGCCAAGAACTGTGCCGTGGAATACGAAGGTACCCACATCAACATCGTCGACACCCCGGGACACGCGGACTTCGGCGGTGAAGTCGAGCGCGTGCTGTCCATGGTCGACGGCGTGCTGCTGCTGGTGGACGCGGTCGAGGGCCCGATGCCCCAGACCATTTTCGTGACCCGCAAGGCGCTGGCCCTGGGCTTGAAGCCGATCGTCGTGGTCAACAAGGTTGACCGTCCGGGCGCCCGTACGGATTTCGTCATCAACGCCACGTTCGATCTGTTCGACAAGCTGGGCGCCACCGACGAGCAGCTGGACTTCCCGGTCGTGTACGCGTCGGGCCTGTCCGGTTACGCCGGCCTCACGCCGGATGTGCGCGAAGGCGACATGCGTCCGCTGTTCGAAGCCATCCTGCAGCACGTGCCGCAGCGCGAGGACGATCCCAACGGTCCGCTGCAGATGCAGATCATCTCGCTGGACTACAACAGCTACGTCGGCAAGATCGGCGTGGGCCGCATCAACCGTGGCCGTATGCGCCCGGGCATGGAAGTGGCCTACAAGTTCGGTCCCGACGGCCAGGGTGGCCGCGGCCGCATCAACCAGGTGCTGAAGTTCCATGGCCTGGAGCGCGTCGTGGTGGACGAAGCCGAAGCCGGCGACATCGTGCTGATCAACGGCATTGAAGACCTGGGCATTGGCTGCACCGTGACCGACCCGGTCACCCAGGAACCGCTGCCGATGCTGCGCATCGACGAGCCGACGCTGACCATGAACTTCATGGTGAACACGTCGCCGCTGGCCGGCCGTGAAGGCAAGTTCGTGACCAGCCGCCAAGTGCGCGACCGCCTGGACCGCGAGCTGAAGTCCAACGTGGCGCTGCGTGTGCGCGACACGGGCGACGACACCGTGTTTGAAGTGTCGGGCCGTGGCGAACTGCACCTGACCATTCTGCTGGAAACGATGCGCCGTGAAGGCTACGAGCTGGCCGTCTCGCGTCCGCGCGTGGTGTTCAAGGAAATCGACGGCGTGAAGTGCGAGCCGTTCGAATCGCTGACCGTCGACGTCGAAGATGCCCACCAGGGCGGCGTGATGGAAGAACTGGGCCGCCGCAAGGGCGATCTGCAAGACATGCAGCCGGACGGCCGTGGCCGTACGCGCCTGGAATACCTGATCCCGGCCCGCGGCCTGATCGGCTTCCAGAACGAGTTCCTGACGCTGACGCGCGGCACGGGTCTCATGAGCCACATCTTCCACGAATACGCGCCGATCAAGGAAGGCTCCATCGGCGAGCGCCGCAACGGCGTGCTGATCAGCCAGGACAACGGCGACGCCGTGGCCTACGCACTGTGGAAGCTGCAGGATCGCGGCCGCATGTTCGTCAACCCGGGCGATGCGCTGTACGAAGGCATGATCATCGGCATCCACAGCCGCGACAACGACCTGGTCGTGAACCCGATCAAGGGCAAGCAGCTGACCAACGTGCGCGCCTCGGGCACCGACGAAGCCGTGCGCCTGGTTCCGCCGATCCAGATGTCGCTGGAGTACGCCGTGGAATTCATCGACGACGACGAACTGGTCGAAATCACCCCGAAGTCGATCCGTCTGCGCAAGCGCTACCTGCTCGAAAACGAGCGCAAGCGCGCCGCGCGCGAATCCGCGGTCTAAGCTTGCCGGCGGCAGCCTGCCGCCGACAAGCCCGGCCAATGAAAAGCCGCGCACCTTTGGGTGCGCGGCTTTTTGCATGTTGGGCGGGTGCCAGGCATCGCAGGACGTGGCGCTGCCCGCTTACGAGGCGCTGTGCTGGTGCCGGTATTCCTGCGTGCGTCCGCCATAGCCGTAGGCGGCCGCGCGCGCGTCGATGACGTGCACATAGGAGCATTCGTGCAGCTCGCCCAGGATGTCCGAGAAAGCCGCGTAGATCTCCTTGATGAAGCGCGCTTTCTCGGCCTTGGTGTTGGTCTCGTCCGTCACGCTGATATCCAGATGGAATGCGTTCTTGCCCAGTTCCGACAAGGGACGCCCGCCGATGAACCAGAGGTCGTGCGCAATGTGTTGCAGCGTGATGGCGATGACGGGCAGCTTTTTTCCGAGTACGGATTGGGTCAGCCCGGCGACGGACTCGACGATGCGATGGTCGATGGCGGCATCGGGCGTGCCGGAACGATGGATGACGATGTGGGGCATGACGGCTCTCCGGGTGGGGTAGGTACGGCGCCAGTGTAGAAAGCGCGTTGACATCGGAAAAGCGGGAATTTACGATTCCATCCATCGTATTTGCCGTTGGATAGGCCATGAGTGGATTTGACCTGGACCAATTGCGCACCCTGGTTGCCGTGCTGGACGCGGGGAGCCTGACGGCAGCCGCGCCCAAGGTGTTCCTGTCGCAGTCTTCGGTCAGCGAACAGATGCGCAAGCTGGAGGACAGGGCGGGCCAGCCGCTGCTGGTGCGCGGCAAGACGGGCGTGCGCGCAACGCCCGCCGGCCAACGCCTGCTGGCGCATGCGCGCACCATCCTGGCCCTGAGCGACGAGGCCTACCGCGACCTGCGCGGCGTGGCGCTGCGCGGCGAACTGCGCCTGTGCATCACGGATTACTTCCGCCCCGGCGACGTCGCCCGCCTGCTGCGGCGGCTGAACGAGCAATACCCGCAGGTGCGGCTGCACGTCACCATCATGAAGAGCGGGGCGATCGAGGCTGCTTACGAGCGCGGCGAGATCGACGTCGGCATCTCCATGATCATCCAGGAGCGGGGCGCGGCGCGCGGCCGGGCCGATGGCGCGCTATTGCGGCGCGAGCCGCTGCTGTGGATGGCAGCCGAGGGCGCGACGCCGCCGCTGGCCGAACCGTTGCCCTTGCTGGCCCTGCCGGAGACGTGCGCCTTGCGCCAATACGTTGAGCGGCTGTTGTCACGCCGCGGTCTTCCTTATGTCGTGTCGCACGAGGCGTCCGGCGTGGCGGGATTGCAGCTGGCGGTGGCGGCGGGACTGGGCGTGGCGTGCCTGAACGAATCGGCGCTTGGCGCCGGCATGGTTAGGCTGCAAGCGCCTGGCCTGCCGGCGTTGCCGTCGGTGGAATTCCGGCTGCTAGCGGCCCGCCCCGGCGATAGCGAGTTCGTGGGGCTGGCGCGCGCGGCCATCGTCAAGGCGATGACCTAAGTCACTGCCTTGACGATGGCCAGCCGCGCCCGCGGGGCATGCGGCCCCGGGCGGGCGTGCGGGATCAGGCGGGAAGGGAAGGGGCGTACTGCTCGTCGGACATCACGCGTTCGTGGAACTCGACTACCTTGCGCACAACCTTCACGGGATCGTCTTCGATGATGAAAAGATCCAGGTCATGCGCGCCGATCATGCCGTTGCCGAGCACCTGATCGCCAAGCCATTCGGCAAGGCCCGACCAGTACTCGCTGCCGACCAGGACGATGGGCGCGGGCGGAACCTTGCCGGTCTGGATGAGCGTCAACGCTTCGAAGAGTTCGTCCAGGGTGCCAAAGCCGCCCGGCATCGCCACGTAGGCGAAGCTGTGCATGAAGAATGCCGCCTTGCGAGGGAAAAAGTACTCGAAGGACAGGCTGATGGTCTGGTATTCGTTGTTGTGCGCTTCGTGCGGCAGGCTGATGTTCAAGCCGACGCTCGTGCCTCCTGATTCGAATGCACCTTTGTTGGCGGCCTCCATGATGCCGGGGCCGCCGCCCGCGATGACGGCAAAGCCTGCTTCGGCCAGGGCCGCGGAAATCGCGATGGTGGTTTCATAGTACGGGGAATTACGGCTGACTCGTGCACTACCGAAAACGCTGACTGCGGGCCCGATGTTTGCAAGCTTGTCTGCCGCCGTCCTTATCTCTGACATAATCAGCGGAATTTGTTTGCCGGCGGGTGTATCCATATCTGCCTTTGTAACCATGAAAAAAACCTTATTACTGGTCGACGGTTCAAGTTACTTGTACCGCGCTTTCCACGCTATGCCTGATTTGCGCAACGCGCAAGGCGAACCTACGGGTGCGCTTTACGGCGTGGTCAATATGCTGCGCAAGCTTGTATCTGACTATAAGGCAGAGTATGCCGCATGTATTTTCGATGCTCGCGGCAAGACTTTCCGGGACGACCTGTATCCGGAGTACAAGTCGCACCGTCCGCCCATGCCCGAAGACCTTGCAGCACAAATCGATCCCATCCATCGCGCGGTGCGCGCACTGGGCTGGCCCGTGCTGGCCATCGAGGGCGTCGAGGCTGACGACGTCATTGGCACGTTGGCACATCGTGCCGCGCAGCACGACGTTCACACCATCGTCTCTACGGGCGACAAGGACCTGGCGCAGCTGGTGAACAGCCACGTCACGCTGGTCAACACGATGAGCGGCGAGGTCCTGGACGAGGCCGGCGTCGTGAACAAATTCGGCGTGCCGCCCGACCGTATCGTGGACTACCTGATGCTGGTGGGCGACACGGTCGACAATGTCCCGGGCGTCACCAAGGTTGGTCCCAAAACGGCCGCCAAGTGGATTACGGAATTTGGCTCGATTGACAAGCTGGTCGAAGGCGCCGAAGGCATCAAGGGTGTGGCCGGCAATAACCTGCGCGAGGCCATTCCCAATTTCCCGCTGACGCGCCAGCTTCTGACAGTCAAGTGCGACTGCGATCTGGCCGGACACGTCGATGGCGTCGATGACCTGACGCCGCGCCCGCGCGATGACGCGACGTTGACCGAACTGTACGAACGCTACGGGTTCCGCACCTGGCTGCGCGACCTGACCGGTGATGCCGAACGCGTGCCCGCGGGCGACGCCCGCGTCGCGCACGAGGCGCCTGCCGCGCCGGAGACCACCGACTACCGCATCATTTCCGACTGGGCGGCGTTCGACGCCTGGATGGAGCGCGTGCAGCAGACTTCGCTGGTTGCGCTGGATACCGAGACGACGTCGCTGGACGAAATGCAGGCCCGGCTGGTGGGCTTGTCGATGTCGGTCGCGCCGGGCGTAGCCTGCTACATCCCTGTCGCGCATCGGGGGCCGGATGGCGCAGTCCAGTTGCCCAAGGACGAGGTGCTGGCACGGCTCAAGCCGTGGCTGCAAGACCCGGCGCGCGCCAAGCTGCTGCACCACGCCAAATACGACACGCACGTGTTCGCCAACGAAGGCATCCGCCTGGCGGGCGCCGCCGAAGACACCATGCTTCAAGCCTACGTGCTGGAGTCGCATCGCGGCGTGGGCTTGAACGATCTGGCGCAGCGCTTTTTGGGCCGCAGCGGCGTCTCGTACGAGGACCTGTGCGGCAAGGGCGCCAAGCAGATCGGCTTTGACGAGGTGGCGGTCGACAAGGCCGGGCATTACGCGGCCGAGGACGCCGACTTCACGCTGCAACTGCATCAGGTGCTGCGCCCGATGGTCGCCGCCGACCAGGGACTGGAACGCATCTATCGCCTGGAAATGCAGGTGTCGGGCGTGCTGACCACCATCGAGCGCAATGGCGTGAAGGTCGATGCCGCGGAACTGGGCCGCCAGAGCAACAAGCTGGGGCAGGAGATGCTGCAGCTCGAGCAGAAGGCCTACGAACTGGCGGGCCAGCCGTTCAACCTGAATTCTCCCAAGCAGCTGGGCGAGATCCTGTTCGGCCGCATGCAGCTTCCGGTGGTGCGCAAGACCGCGAGCGGCGCGCCGTCCACGGACGAGGAAGTGCTGAGCAAGCTGGCGCTGGACTATCCGTTGCCGCAGGTGCTGCTGGAGTATCGCGGGCTGTCCAAGCTGAAGTCGACCTACACCGACAAGCTGCCGCGCATGATCAATCCGGCGACGGGCAGGGTGCATACGCATTACTCCCAGGCCGCCGTCATCACCGGGCGCCTTGCGTCGTCCGATCCCAACCTGCAGAACATTCCTGTGCGCACCGAGGCCGGCCGGCGCGTGCGCGAGGCGTTCATCGCCGAGCAGGGCATGCTGCTGTCCGCGGACTATTCGCAGATCGAGCTGCGCATCATGGCGCACGTCTCGGACGATGCCAATCTGCAAAGCGCCTTCGCGGCGGGCGAGGACATCCACCGCGCCACCGCCTCCGAAGTGTTCGGCGTGCCACTGGACGGCGTGACGACCGATCAGCGCCGTGCCGCCAAGGCCATCAACTTTGGTCTCATCTACGGGATGGGCGTGTTTGGCCTGGCATCCAACCTGGGCATCACGCGCGACGCCGCGCAGGCCTACATCGACCGCTACTTTGCGCGCTATCCGGGCGTGGCGATGTACATGGAGAACACGCGGCGCCTGGCGCGCGAGCAGGGCTACGTGGAAACCGTCTTCGGACGCCGGCTGCAGTTGCCGGAAATCCGGGGGGCGTCGGGTCCGCGCCGGCAGGGCGCCGAGCGCGCGGCGATCAACGCGCCCATGCAGGGCACGGCGGCCGACCTCATCAAGATGGCGATGGTGGCGGTGCAGGACTGGCTGGACGCCGAAAACCTGAAAACGCGCATGATCATGCAGGTGCACGATGAACTGGTGCTGGAAGCGCCCGACGACGAGCTGGAAGTGGTCAAGGAAGCGCTGCCGCGCCTGATGTGCAACGTGGCGACGCTGCGCGTGCCGCTTGTGGCGGAAGTGGGCGTCGGCAAGAACTGGGAGCAGGCGCACTAGGCTTTGACGGGGCTGGGCCGTCTTCGGACGGCCCATTTCCGATTTTTGGTTTGAAACAATATAATGTTGCGCTTCCCCCCGGCCTAATTTTTCCCCCTCATGTTGCTGCTCTGGGTTCTGCTAGCCACCGTCACCGGTGGCCTGATCGCCGTCCTTATCGCGAGCTGGCTCGCGTACAAGGTCTTTGCCAAATACCTGCATCACATGGTGAGCCTGTCGGTGGGCGTGCTGCTGTCCGTGGCGCTGCTGCATCTGCTGCCCGAGGCATTCGAGACCGGGGTCGGCAACGCCCATGTGCTCTTCGGGCTGATGCTCGCGTCGCTGATCGGCTTTTTCGTGCTGGAGAAGATTGCGCTGCTGCGCCACAGCCATCACCACGAAGGCGACGGTCATCACCATCACAAGGGCCACGACCGCCACGAAGCGGGGCGCGGCGGGGTGCTGATCCTGATCGGCAGTTCGCTGCATAACCTGTGTGATGGCGTGCTGATCGCGGCGGCGTTCCTGACCGACCCGCTGCTGGGCGTGCTGACGGCCGCGTCGATCATCATCCACGAAGTGCCGCACAAGCTGGGCGACTTCGTGGTGCTGCTCAA
>JAEYVD010000538.1 GCA_023432075.1 Pseudomonadota bacterium
AAGATGCCCCACACCTTGCGATCGGCGCCGGGCACCAGCGAGCGATGTTCCAGATAGCGCATGAAGCGCGCCTGGTAGATGGCGTTGATGGGGCCGATGCCCATCGAGCCGGTGGGGAACTGCCAGAAATCCGGCATCAGCCACGGATGGGGGTACGAGGACAGGCCGCGCAAGCCGCGCGTGGTGGCGGTGATTTCCTGGCGGAAATGCGCCAGGTCGTCTTCGCCCAGAAAGCCTTCGAGGAAGGCGCGCGCGTAGACGCCGGGCGCGGAATGCGGCTGCATGTAGACGATGTCGCCCGGGTTGCCGTCCGTGCGGGCGCGAAAGAAATGGTTGAAGCCGACTTCGAACAGGTCGGCGGCCGACGCGTAGCTGGCGATGTGGCCGCCCAGCTCGCCATGCGCCTGATTGGCGCGCACCACCATCGCCAGCGCGTTCCAGCGGTTGATGCGGGCGATGCGCTCTTCGACGGCCAGGTTGCCGGGGAAGGGCGGTTCCTGGTCGGCGGGAATGGTGTTCAGGTAGGCGGTGCGGGTCTGGCTGTTGGCGCGCAGCCCGAGCGAGGCGGCGTGGCCCAGGACGCTGTCCAGCACGTAGCCCGCGCGCTCGGCCCCGTCGGCCTGCAGCAGGGACTGCAACGCTTCGCGCCATTCGGCGGTTTCGGCGGGGTCGGCGTCGTCCTGGAGGGCCGATCCGGAAAGGGGCTGGCGAGGGTCGAGCATGGTAAGTCGTCTCCTGTTTTTACTGCTCATGCTAGACCCATGCCCGAGGCATGAGTCATCAAATTCCCCAGGGGATTCCGGCGCTTTCAGCATAATCTTTCGTCAGGATCCTGCGGCACGGCAGGTTCCACTGCCCGATCGCGTTTACCCCTGGTGACCACGGGGTGGACGGTCTGGCGCTAGAATGCGCGGCTATCAATAGGGAGAAACCCATGACCCAGCCCATCCGCGTTCCGCCGGAGGTCACGCTGCCCGAGTTGACCGTCCGGGGCGTCCTGCTTGGGGCGCTGATCACCGTCATCTTCACCGCCTCGAATGTGTTCCTGGGGCTGAAGGTGGGCCTGACGTTCTCGTCGGCCATTCCGGCGGCCGTGATCTCGATGTCGGTCCTTCGCATGTTCAAGGACGCCAACATCCTTGAGAACAACATGGTGCAGACGCAGGCCTCGGCGGCCGGCACGCTGTCGGCCATCATCTTCATCCTGCCGGCGCTGGTCATGATGGGCCACTGGCAGGGCTTTCCGTTCTGGCAGACGTTGGGCATCTGCGCGGCCGGCGGCATGCTGGGCGTGATGTTCACGATTCCGCTGCGCCACGTGATGGTGGTGCAGAGCAACCTGCCGTATCCGGAAGGCGTGGCGGCGGCGGAGATTCTGCGGGTGGGCAGCGCCGAGCGCGCGCAGGACGCACCGCAGACCGGCGCGCACGCGTCGGCCAAACCCGCCGCCACCGGCATGGGCGACATCGTCGCCGGGGGCGTCGCGGCGGCCGTGGTCAGCTTTGCCGCCAGCGGGCTGCGCGTGCTGGGCGACAGCGTCAGCGGCTGGTTTGCATTGGGCGGCGCCGTGTTCAGGCTGCCGATGGGCTTTTCGCTGGCGCTGCTGGGTGCGGGCTACCTGATCGGCATCGTCGCCGGGCTGGCGATGTTGACCGGGCTGGTCATTGCGTGGGGCATTGCGGTGCCCATCTTGACTGCCATGGGCGACATGCCCGCGGGTGCGACGCTGGCGTCCTATGCCACGGGCCTGTGGTCCTCGCAGGTGCGCTTCATTGGCGCGGGTGTGATCGGCGTGGGCGCGATCTGGACGCTGGCGACGCTGTTCGTGCCGATGGCGCGCGGCGTGAAGGCCTCGTTTTCGGCCTTGACCAAGGAGGGCGCGGCCCGCGCGGGCACCGCGCCGCGCACCGAACGCGACCTGTCGGCGGGCTGGATCTCGGCCGTGACGCTGGTGCTGGTGGCAATCCTGGTCTTCACGTTCCAGGTGTTCCTGTCGGGCACGCCGCTGTCGGCCGGCGCCATCTGGAAGCTGGTCGCCTACGCGGTCCTCTTCGCCTTCGTGTTCGGTTTCCTGGTGGCCGCGGCTTGCGGCTACATGGCCGGCCTGGTGGGGTCGTCGACCAGTCCAATCTCCGGCGTGGGCATCGTCGCCATCGTCCTGGTCTCCGTGCTGATGCTGGGCGTGGGCGGCGAGCTGATGGCGCTGGAAAACGGCGTGCAGATGGCGATTGCCCTGGCGATCTTCAGCACGTCGGCCGTCGTGGCGGTGGCGTCGATTTCGAACGACAACCTGCAGGACCTGAAGACCGGCTGGCTGGTGGGGGCGACCCCGTGGCGCCAGCAGGTCGCGCTGCTGATCGGCTGCGTCGTGGGCGCGGCGGTGATTTCGCCCGTGCTGGAGCTGCTCTACAACGCGTACGGGTTTGCGGATGCGATGCCGCGCGAAGGCATGGACGCATCGCAGGCGCTGTCCGCGCCGCAGGCGACGCTGATGCTGGCGATCACGCGCGGCATCTTCACCCATCAGCTGAACTGGACGATGATCCTGATCGGCATGGCGGTGGGCGTGGGGCTGATCGTGGTGGACGAGATCATGAAGCGCACCTGCAAGGTGGCGCGCATTCCCGTGCTGGCGGTGGGCATCGGCATCTACCTGCCGCCGACCGTCGCCGCGCCCATCGTGGCGGGCGCGCTGCTGGCCTGGCTGCTTGATCGCGCCCTGCGCCGCCGCGCGGCCGCCGCCGGCCAGCCCTACGACCGCTTTGCCGAAGCGGCCAACCGCCGCGGCGTGCTGATTGCCTCGGGCCTGATCGTGGGCGAGAGCCTGGTGGGGGTGCTGATGGCCGCCATCATCGGTGGCTCGGGCTCCGAGGCGCCGCTGGCGATCGCGGGCGAGGCGTTCGCCGGCATGGCGTCCTACCTCGGGTTGGCCGTCTTCGTGCTGGTGGCCGTGCTGTTCTGGCGGCGGGTGATGCGGCTGGCTTAGTGCAGCAAATCCGCCAGCGTGCGTGCAATGACCTTTGTCGCGCGGCGCAGGTCTTCCAGATTGATGCGTTCGTCGTTGCGCTTGGCGTGCGATTCCAGCACCGTGCGCGGGCCCGCGCCGTAGATCACGCCGGGGACGCCGGCTTCGGCGTACAGGCGCACGTCGGTGTAGAGTGGTGTGCCCATCGCGGGGATGGGTTCGCCGAACACGGCCTCGCCATGTTGCTGGATGGCCTGCACCAGCGGCTGCGCGCCGGGCAGCGGGCGCATCGAATTGGCCAGCAGCAGCCGCTTGATCTCGACACGGATACCGGGACATGAAGCCGCGGTTTCTTCGATGATGCGCCGGATGTCGGCCTCGACCTCTACGGCGTTTTCTTCGGGAATCATGCGGCGGTCCAGCTTGAAGCTGACCTTGCCGGGCACCACGTTCGTGTTGGTGCCGCCTTCGATCCGCCCCACGTTCAAGTACGGATGCGAGATGCCCGGGACCTGCGACGTGATCGACCGGTAGCGCGCGTTCTGCGCATACAGGGCATTCAGAATCGCGACGGCGCCTTGCAAGGCGTCGACGCCGCTGCTCGGAATGGCGGCGTGGGCCATCTTGCCGTGCACTGTCACTTCCATCTGCAGGCAGCCGTTGTGCGCGGTGACGACTTCATAGCTGAAACCGGCCGCGATCATCAGGTCGGGGCGCGTAAGCCCCTGCGCGAGCAGCCAGCCCGGACCCAGCAGACCGCCGAACTCCTCGTCATACGTAAAGTGCAGCTCCACCGCGCCGCGCGACGGCATGGCGATGGCTTCCAGCGCCCGCAGCGCAAACGTGAAGCTGGCGAAGTCGCTCTTGCTGACGGCTGCGGCGCGGCCGTACAGGCAGCCGTCCTCGATCTGGGCGCCGTAGGGATCGTGCGCCCAGCCGTCGCCGGGTGGCACCACATCGCCGTGCGCGTTGAGCGCGATGCGTGGGCCTGCGCCGCCGTACTCGCGGCGCACGATGAGGTTGGTGATGGACTGCATGCCATAGTCCGCGACGGCCTGGGCCGGCACGGGGTGCGCTTCGGCGTGCAGGCCAAAATCTTGCAGCAGTTGCGCGGTGCGCTCGGCGTGCGGGGCGTTGTTGCCGGGCGGCGTGTCGGTGGGCACGCGCACCAGTTCTTGCAGGAAGCGGACTTCTTCGTCGAAATGGGCGTCCACCCAGGCGTCGAGTCGGGCGTAATCGGTCATGGATCTAGGTCGTAGTGTCGTTGGCCAGCGCGTCGAGCAAGCCCAGCATGGCTTGCGCGGCAAGTTCGATATCGTCGCTGGTGGTGGATTCGTGGGGGTTGTGGCTGATGCCGTTGTTCTGGCCGCGCACGAAGAGCATCGCCTGCGGCATGATCTCGTGCAGCTTCATGGCGTCGTGGCCCGCGCCGCTGGGCATGCGGTGCACGGGCACGCCCAACGCGTCGACAGCGCGCTCCCAGCGCTGCTGCCAGCGCGGATCGCTGGGCGCGGCGGCGGCTCGCATGGTTTCTTCAAGCGAATAGCGCAGGCCGCGCCGCTCGCAGATGGCGGCCAGCTCGGCCAGCACGTCATCGACCAGCGCGTCGCGCTGCGCATCGCTGGGGGCGCGCAGGTCCAGGCTGAAGCGGCACTCGCCCGGCACGACGTTGATCGATCCGCCAGGCACCTCGAACATGCCCACCGTGCCGACCGAATCGCCATCGCGGGCGGCGCGGCGTTCAACATAGAGCGCCAGCTCGGCGGCCGCCACGGCCGCGTCGCGCCGCCGGTTCATGGGCGTGGTGCCGGCATGGCTGGCCAGACCCAGGATCTGCACCTGATGGCGCACGCAGCCGTTGATGGACGTGACGACGCCAAGCGGCAGCCCCATTTCATACAGGACCGGACCCTGCTCGATGTGCACCTCGACAAAGCCCAGGTAGTTGGCCGGATCGCGCCGCAGGCTGGGGATCCCGTCGATATCCAGGCCCGCGTGCATCATGGCCTCGCGCATGGTGATGCCGTCGGCATCCTGCTGCGCCAGCCAGTCGGGATTGAAGCTGCCGATCAACGCGCCCGAGCCCAGGAACGTGGCCCGGTAGCGCTGGCCTTCTTCCTCGGCGAAGGCGATCACCTCCACGTCGAACGGCAGGCGCCGGTTCTCGCGATGCAGCGCGCGCACGCAGGCCATGGGCACGAAGATGCCAAGCCGGCCGTCGTACTTGCCGGCATTGCGCACCGTGTCGAAGTGGCTGCCGGTCATGAGGACCCGCGCGCCGGGCTGGGCGGCGCGATAGCGTCCCACTACATTGCCGACGGCGTCGATGCCGACCTCGTCAAAGCCGCAGTCGCGCATCCATTGCGAGATGCGCGCGGCGCAGGCGCGGTGCGCGTCGGTCAGGTAGGTGACCGTGAGCTGGCCTTTTTCGGCGTAACCCGGATCGCTGTAGACGCTGAGCGCCTCGTGCCAGTCCCAGATGTCGCTGCCCATGCCGGGTTCGCCGTGGCGGCTGTGCGAGCGCGGCTCGACGTTCGGATCGTTCAGATTGTGGGTCATGGTCGTCCTGTTCAACGGTCGGAGAGGTAGGGGTGGGTGGCTTTCCAGTGCCGCGCGATGTCCAGCCGGCGGCACACCCAGACGCGATCGTGGCGCGCGATGTGATCCAGGAAACGCTGCAGGGCAACGATGCGTCCGGGCCGCCCCAAGAGGCGGCAGTGCATGCCGATGCTGAGCATCTTGGGCGCTTCCTCGCCTTCGGCATACAGCGCGTCGAAGCTGTCCTTCAGGTACTGGAAAAAGGGCTCGGCGTGGGAAAAGCCCTGCGGCAATGCGAAGCGCATGTCGTTGCAGTCCAGCGTGTAGGGCACGATGAGCTGCGGCGCCGTCGTGCCATCCGATTTGCGCACTCGCATCCAGAAGGGCAGGTCGTCGCCGTAATAGTCGCTGTCATACTCGAATCCGCCATCGTCGGCGACCAGCGTGCGGGTGCGAGGGCTGTCGCGGCCGGTGTACCAGCCCAGCGGCCGCGCGCCCGTGAGTGTTGTGATGGCGTCGATGGCCAGGCGCATGTGCTCGCGCTCGGTGGCTGCATCCACGTTCTGGTAGTGGATCCAGCGCCAGCCGTGGCAGGCAATTTCATGACCCAATTCCACGAACGCCGCTGTCAGGTCCGGATGGCGTTGCAGCGCCATCCCGACGCCGAACACCGTCAGCGGCAGCTGGCGCTTTTCGAATTCCCGCAGGATGCGCCACACGCCCGCCCGCGAGCCGTATTCGTAGATGCCTTCCATGCTGAGATGCCGGTCCGGGTAGCTGGCGGGGCTGAACATCTCGGACAGGAACTGTTCGGATCCCGCGTCGCCATGCAGCACACAGTTTTCGCCGCCTTCTTCGTAATTCAGCACAAACTGGACGGCGATCCGCGCATTCCCCGGCCACTGCGCGTGAGGCGGGTTGCGGCCGTAGCCGACCAGGTCGCGTGGGTAGGAAGCGGTGGCGTCGTAGGCAGGCATCGGCGGGCAAAGACACGGGTTAGATTGTGTATACAAAGTATGTACATCAAATACCAGCTGCAGGCCATCGGCGTATGCCCTACACCCGCCGGTTTGGCGCCGTCACCCTGCCACCGCGTTGTTTTCCTTGAACAATTCCGCGCTCATGAAGTCGATGAAAACGCGCAGTTTGGGCGCCAGGTGCTTGCTGGACGCCCACAGCAGACGGAACGTGCCCTGGTGTTCGACATGGCTGTCCAGCACGGAAACCAGCTCGCCGCGCTGCATGGCGGGCCGCACCAGGAAATCGGGCAAGCACGCGATGCCCAGGCCCGCCACCGCCACGTCCAGCAGGGCCGCGGACGTGTTGCACACCATCGACACGGGCAGCGTCCACGCGGGCGTGGCGTCGTCGTGGGCGAGCGGCCACGGCTCCAGTTTTCCCGTGCTGGGAAACCGGTGCTGCAGGCACGCGTGATGGCTCAGGTCGGCGGGGGCGCCGGGCGTGCCGCGGCGGGCCAGATAGTCTGGCGCCGCGACAAGCAGCAGCCGGTAGTTGCCTACCGGGCGCGACACCAGCCGCGAGTCCGTCGGTTCGCCCGTGCGCATCACGATGTCGAAACCTTCGTTGATGACGTCCACCAGACGATCCGAGAAATCCACGTCCAGTTCGATGGCCGGGTAGCGGTGCATGAAGGCGGTTAGCGCGGGCATGACCAGCATTCCGACCAGCGGCAGGCTGATGCGCAGCCGCCCTTGGGGCGCCTGACGGGTTTCGGAGAGTTCCAGTTCGGCCGACTCGAGTTCGCACAGGATGCGGCGGCAGCGTTCAAGAAAAGCGGCGCCTTCGGCCGTCAAGGTGATGCTGCGCGTGCTGCGATGGAGCAGGCGCACGCCCAGGCGCGTTTCCAGCCGGCAAACGCTTTTGCCCACGGCCGAGGCGGACACGCCGAGGTTGCGGGCGGCCTCGGAATAACTACGCGTTTCCGCGGCCTGCACGAAGGCAGCAATGGCGCTGAGCGATTCGACCATGATGCGATTCCGGACAATTTGTCCGATATGTTTTGAACATCGGCATTATTGTCCCGCAGCGCGCCTGCCGCCAAGATGGCTGCCTTCACACAACACGCGCCGGCGTCGGGCTCATCTGCCCGCCGCCGGCCAATCAAAAGGCAGAACATGGCAGGTTTCCAGGCGACGGCCCCCGGCCCCGTTGCGCGCGAGGCGCGTCTTCCCATTGCGGCACTGCTGGCCCTGGCGCTGGCCGGTTTCGTCACGATCCTGACGGAAGCCCTGCCGGCCGGGCTGCTGCCGCAGATCAGCGCGGGGCTGAGTATTTCCGAAGCGATGGCCGGACAGCTGGTGACGATTTACGCAATCGGTTCGCTGGTGGCGGCGATACCGTTGACTGCCGCGACGCAAGGCGTGCGCCGCCGCCCGTTGCTGCTGGCCGCGATTGCCGGCTTTGTCATCGCCAACACCGTCACGACGGTGTCCGCCAGCTACGTGCTGACGATGGCGGCGCGTTTTGTTGCGGGCGTGTCCGCCGGGCTGTTGTGGGCGCTGGCCGCGGGCTACGCCGCGCGCATGGTGCCCGAGCGGCAGAAGGGGCGGGCGATCGCCATTGCGATGGTGGGCACGCCGCTGGCGTTGTCGCTTGGCGTGCCGGCAGGGACGTTTCTGGGCAACCTCGTGGGTTGGCGCTGGTGTTTCGGCATCATGAGCGCGCTGGCGCTGATCCTGATGGCGTGGGTGCGCATCCAGGTGCCGGACTTTGCGGGGCAGGCCATGGGCAAGCGCGCGCCGCTACGCCGCGTCTTTACCCTGCCGGGCGTGCGCGCGGTGCTGTTCGTGGTGTTCGCGTTCGTCCTGGCGCACAACATTCTCTATACCTACATTGCGCCGTTCCTGGCGGCGCGCGGCATGGGCGACCGCACGGACATGATGCTGCTGGTGTTCGGGCTGTCATCGCTCGTGGGGCTCTGGATCATCGGCGTTCTGATCGACAGCCATCTGCGCGTCATGACGCTGGCCAGCACGGTGCTGTTTGCGCTGTCGGCGCTGGTCCTGGGTATCAGCGGCAATGATCTGGCCGTGGTGACCACGGCGGTGGCGGCGTGGGGACTGGCGTTTGGCGGCGCGCCGACGCTATTTCAGACCGCGCTGGCCACGACCGCGGGCGAGTCGGCCGATGTGGCGCAATCGATGCTGGTCACGGCCTGGAACCTGGCGATCGCGGGCGGCGGCGTCATTGGCGGCATTTTGCTGGAAGGCGCGGGCGTTGCCGCCTTTGCGCCCGTGCTGTTGCTGTTGCTGGCGGCGACGCTGATCGTGGCGGCAGCGGCGCGCCGCCATGGGTTTCCGACGGCGCAAGGGCAGGGCGGCAATGTCACCGCAAGTCCCCGCAAGGCCACCCCATGACGCCGAAGCCGCCGCTATCCGTTGCGGTAGAGAAAGCTGTAGGCGTTGATCGCCGGCACCCCTCCCAGGTGCGCA
>JAEYVD010000867.1 GCA_023432075.1 Pseudomonadota bacterium
CCACGCCCAGCATGGCGCCCTGCGCGTCGTCGACCCGCCGCGAAAGATACAGGCCGGCTTCGTGACTGACCGTGCCGAGCGCGAAGTGTTCGGCTGCGCCGTGCGCGACCGACCCTTGAAAATAGGGGCGGAATTCGTAGCCGATGCCGACGAAGGTGGCGGGCTCGCGCCAGTTGCTGGCGGCGATGGCCAGGCCTTTCTTGTCGAGTACGTAGATGGCGGACGCGCCAACGCCTCGGCTGAGGGCTTCGAGTTTTTCGTCCAGTGCCTCGATCTGCCTCGCGTTTGCGCCTTGCAGCGCGGCGCGCAAGTCCACGTCCTGAGTCAGCACGAAGGGCAGCGCGCGGAATTTGTCGAGGTTGTTGCGCAGCAGGGCGGCATTGATCTGGCCCGTGCCGCGTGCCTGAATGGCGGCCTCGCGAAGCGCGCCGTTGCGCGCCCACTGCGTTGCCGCATGCAGCGTCAAGGTGACGACGGCGACGGCGAGCAGCGCCAAGGCCACACGCCACGGCCAGGACAGGGTGCGCGGCCCAGAGGGCTGAGAAAGGGGGGGAGAGGTCGAGCCGTTCATGGTGTGCGGTTTTCCGCACATTTTAGCGGATTTCTGTGCGAAATTTCGCCGATTTGAGTGACCGAACATTCGTGATGAATTTTAAAAAATTCATAAATTTCAATGGCTTATTCGGATTGGCAATCCCGGTCCCTGGCTGGCATGGGTATTGCATATATACCGGCAAGCCGCGCGACGCATCGCCCGCGGTGAAATCGGCTGGCGGCAGGAACGCATGGCCATATAAGAGATAACGCCCCGACGTCGCACGCGCCACGCTGCGCGGAGCAAGGGGCCCTGGTGGGGACAATCCCAATGATCGAAGTGGATCACAGCGCGCCCGCGCGCAAGCTCAAGTTCTATCAAATCCTGTATGTGCAGGTGATTTTCGCCATCGTGGTGGGTATCCTGCTTGGCGCCTTCAAGCCGGAGCTGGGCCAGCAGATGCAGCCGCTGGGCGATGCGTTCATCAAGCTGGTGAAGATGATCATCGCGCCGGTCATCTTTTTGACCGTGGCCACAGGCATCGCGGCAATGAGCGACCTGAAGAAGGTGGGCCGCGTGGCCGGCAAGGCCATGCTGTACTTCCTGGTGTTTTCGACGCTGGCGCTGGTCGTCGGCATGGTGGTCAGCCATATTGTGCAACCGGGCGCCGGCATGCACATCGATCCGTCGACGCTCGACCAGAAGGCCGTGTCCGGCTATGTCGCGAAGGCGCATGACTCGACCATCACGGGCTTTCTGATGAACGTGATTCCCACGACCATCTTCAGCCCGTTCGTGGGTGGCGACATCCTGCAGGTGCTGTTCGTGGCGGTGTTGTTTGGCATTTCGCTGGCCATGGTGGGCGAGCGCGGCAAGCCGATCCTGAACTTCATGACGGCGCTGGCGCAGCCGATCTTCAAGATGGTGGCGATCCTGATGAAGGCCGCGCCCATTGGCGCCTTTGGCGCGATGGCGTTCACCATCGGCAAGTACGGCATCAAGTCGGTCGTTAACCTGGCGATGCTGGTGGGCACGTTCTACGCCACGTCGGTGCTGTTCGTCGTGGTCGTGCTGGGCCTGGTTGCCCGCTACAACGGCTTCTCGATCCTCAAGCTGGTCCGCTACATCCGCGAAGAACTGTTGCTGGTGCTGGGCACGAGCTCGTCGGAAGCCGCGCTGCCGACGCTGATGCAGAAGATGGAGCGCGCCGGCTGTTCGAAGTCGGTTGTCGGTCTGGTGGTACCCACCGGCTATTCGTTCAACCTGGACGGCACCAATATCTACATGACGATGGCCGCGCTGTTCATTGCGCAGGCCTGCGACATTCCGCTGTCGCTGGGCGACCAGATCCTGCTGCTGCTCGTGGCGATGCTCAGCTCCAAGGGCGCTGCCGGCGTGACCGGCGCGGGCTTCATCACGCTGGCGGCGACGCTGTCGGTGGTGCCGTCGGTGCCGGTTGCCGGCATGGCGCTGATCCTGGGTGTGGACCGCTTTATGTCCGAATGCCGCGCCCTGACGAACCTGGTGGGCAATGCCACCGCCACCGTGGTCGTCGCGCGCTGGGAAGGCGAGCTGGATCAGGAGCAGCTGCATGCCGCGCTGGACAGCGCCGGCACGCCTGCCGCGCCCCAGACCCCGCCCACGACGCAGGCTCAGGTTGCCATGGGCGAGCCTGCGCGGCAGAGCTGATCCTCTGGGCGCGCTGTGCGGATTTCCGCCAGCGTGTCCTGCGTGATCCGCGCACGGTAGTGCGCACGGGCAAAAAGAAATCCCCCGACGCCGCGAGGCATCGGGGGATTTTTCTTTAGGGGGCCGGGCAGGGATCAGGGCACCGGGATGCCCGCTTCGCGCAGCAGGTTGGCCGTTTCGAAGAGGGGCAGGCCCATGACGCCGGTGTAGCTGCCGGCGATGTGCGAGATGAAGGTGCCGGCCAAGCCCTGGATGCCGTAGGCGCCCGCCTTGCCGAAGGGTTCGCCGCTATCGCAGTAACGGCCGATTTCGTCTTCCTGCAAGGCGCGCATGCGGACCTGGGTGATGGAGACCGCTTCGAGCAGGCGATCGCCGGTCCAGACCGCTACCGCGGTGTGGACTTCGTGCGCAGCGCCAGACAGCGCACGCAGAATGCGGATGGCGTCATCGCGGTCGGCGGGCTTGCCCAGCACCTCGCCGGCGAGGATGACGGTGGTATCGGCTGCGAGCAGCGGCAGCGTGGGCAGCGCCTGCGCGCGCATCCAATCGCGGCCGCGCAAGGCTTTGTCACGGGCCGTGCGCTGTACGTAGTCGGCGGCGCTTTCGCCGGGATGTTGCGGCTCGTCCTCGCCAGGCGGGGCGGGCACGCGCAGGACTTCGTGCGCCAGGCCGATCTGCGTCAGCAACTCGCGGCGGCGCGGGCTGGCGGAGGCGAGATACAGGCGCGGGGACGGGCTGGGGGAATGGGCGGTGTCGGTCATGCGGAGCAGGCGAGGCGCCGCCGGGCGGCGGTCAGGCGCGGTGATAGGGGTGGTTGGTCATGATGGCCCAGGCGCGGTAGAGCTGTTCGGCTAGAACCACGCGCACCATGGGGTGCGGCAGCGTCAGGGAAGATAGGCGCAACTGCCCGCTGGCGGACGCCTTGAGCGCGGGATCCAATCCATCGGGGCCGCCCACGAGAAACGCGACGTCCTGTCCGCCTGCACGCCACTGTTCGAGCTTTTGCGACAGCGCCATCGTGGTGAGGTCGCGGCCGCGTTCGTCCAGCGCCAGTCGCAGCGCATTGGCGGGCAGCGCCGCCTCGATGCGCTTGGCTTCAGCCGCCATCATCTGGGCGGGCGTCTTGCCGGTGGTGCGGGGTTCGGGCTTGATCTCGCGAAGCTCCAGTGCACAGTCGGCCGGCAGGCGCTTGGCGTAGTCGTCCCAGGCAGTCTGCACCCAGTCCGGCATCCGCGTGCCCACCGCGACGACGATCAGCTTCACGGCGCGGTCAGTCTTCGTTGTCGTCGTAACCGCTGCCGCTGTCGCTGGCGACCGGGGCGGGGCGGGTCGATTCGGGCAGGAGCTTCACGCGCACCGGCTTGCCGCCCCAGATTTCTTCGAGGTTGTAGTACTGGCGGATGGCCGGCTGCATGATGTGCACGACGACATCGCCCAGGTCGACGACGACCCATTCGCCGGTGTCTT
>JAEYVD010000869.1 GCA_023432075.1 Pseudomonadota bacterium
CTGCGCAGATGAAGGTCGACGACCCGCTGGCCGTCATCGTCCGGGAACCGTACATCTGCTATGACCGCAGCGTGGTGGGCGGCAAGATGGCGGACGACTACCTGCGCGCGCGCAGCCTGCGCCCCCGTGTCCGCTTTGAACTGGATGGGATCGAATCGATTGCCAAGCTGGTTTCCGAGGGGCTGGGCGTGGCGCTGCTGCCAGACTGGGCCAGCACGGGCGCGCCGCTGGCGCACGTCAAACGCTGGCCGTTGCCCGAGCCCTGTCCGGTACGGACAGTGGGCGCCATCTGGCTTCGGTCAGGCGTGCGTTCGGAACTGATGCGGGCCTTCGTGGAATTGGCCGAATCGCAGCTGGGCTTGGGGGCCACTGCCGCCCAGCGCGCCCGCTAGGCGATGGCGTCTTCGCCGTTGCGCGCCACGACCACGCCGCCGGATACCACCAGACGCCGGGGCGGGCGCTGCACCACGGCCTGGGCGATACAGCCCGCATCGGCCAGCACCAGATCGGCGCGCGCGCCGGGCGCCAGGCCGTAATCCGCAAACCCGCAGGCGCGGGCGGCGGCGCGGGTCACGCAGTCGAACGCCCACTCGATCTCGTCGTCGCGGCGCAGGTCGTTGCGCAGCCCGATCAGCGCGGCACGCTCCAGCATGTCGGGGCTGCCGTAAGGCGTCCAGGTGTCCCGGATGCCGTCGTTGCCGCCAAAAAGCGTCACGGCCGCCTCGCGGCAGGCGCGTAGCGAGGGCACCGGTCGCGACGCCGGCGCGGTGGTCAGCAGCGCCACGTCCAGCAGCGCCAGCCGGCGCAGCAAGCCTTCCAGGCGGCCGGAGTCCAGAGCGCCCAGGCAAAAGGCGGGGCTGATGACGACCCTGCCTTTCATGTCCAGCGCCTGGACGCGGTCCAGAATCAGCTCAAGCGTAAAGGCGCCCAGTTCGCCGGGTTCATGCAGATGGATATCCACCGGCTTGCCGTGCTTGTCGGCCAGGCCAAACAGCACGTCCAGGGATTTCACGGGATCGCGGTCGATCGCGGACGGGTCCAGCCCGCCCAGCACGTCGGCGCCATCGGCAAGCGCCTGGTCCAGCAGCTCAGCCGTGCCGGCGCGCGCCAGGAGGCCCGATTGCGGAAACGCCACCGTCTGGATCTCGACGCGCCCGGCCAGCGCTTGCCGCGTGGCATGCACGCCTTCCAGGTGTTTCAGTCCGGCATCGGTGTCGATATCGACGTGGGTGCGGATGCGCGTCGTGCCCGCGCGCAGGAATGCCAATGCCAGCGCATGCGAATGGCGGGCGGCGTCGTGCCCGGAGGCGGCGCGCCAGTTGCGTTCGTTGTCGATGCGGTCGGTCAGGGACGGGCCGACCTTGTTCACGTACCAGGCGGAACCCCAGGTCGTCTTGTCCAGATGGGTGTGGCCTTCGACGAAGGCGGGCAGCAGCAAGGCGCCGCCCCCCTCTTCGATGTTCACGGCGGGATGGGCCTCAAGGCCGGGGCCGATTTGCAGGATGCGGCCGCCGCGCACCAGCACGTCCACGCCCTCGCCTTGCGGCGTGCGGACGTTCGTGAGGAGCAGGTCCGCCATGTCAGACTTGGGGCGGTTCTATCCAGAAAAAGCGCTCGCCCTGCCGGACCATGTCGGCAACGCCTTCGGCGCCGATGCGATAGTCCGTGCCCATGAGCGTGGCGCCGCCGTCTTCATGGATATGGATGACGGCCAGCGGGTCGTTGGCCATGGTGTACCAGTAGTAACCGGGCTTGAGATTATGGAGGTCGGTAATCATGCGTCGAGTATACAAACAACGCCTCACCGTTTTCAAAAAGACAACACATATGAAGCGCCCACCTGACAGGTAAGTCGTGACACGTCATACTCACCGATGCAGATATTGAGTCCGTCTCAAGCAGGTGGCACGTGCCGGCCCCGGCCATAACAGCAATAAGCGCGCAAGCGTTCATCGCGAGGGATACAGCTAGCACATGAAACGGCAGTTACTTCAGTTCAGCGAACCGCTCAAGCAAGCCATTCTGGACGGGGCCAAGGTCCAGAGCCGGCGCATCCTCAAGCCGCAGCCGTCCAAGTTGACCACGGTGTGGTACGCGGATGCCTCCGATTCCGGCAGATGGGTGGCCATGGGGCCGTCGCCCGATAATCCTTCCGAGATGCGCAAGACTTCCAGCTGGGTCAGGTGCCCTTATGGAAAATCGGGCGAAACCATCATCCTGGCCGACGAAGCGGGCGCGCCGTTTGCCAGCGCCGTCGTCGTGGGCGTACGCATCCAGCGCCTGCAGAACCTGACCGAGGCCGATGCGCGCGCCGAAGGCACGCAAACGCTGTATCAAAGCTCTGCGCTATTGCCCGGCGTGCCGCTGCAGACCGCGTTTGCGCTGATGTGGTGCGAACGCTACGGCGCGCATGCGTGGGCGGCCAATCCCTGGGTGTGGGTGGTCGAATACCGTCAGACCACACCCTTCGACAAGTCCGACTATTAGGTCGTCCACGAGCGGGTGGCGCGCCGGTGCAACACCGGCAACGGCAGCCTGCCCGGACTTGGTGTCCAGGTGTAACGCCACCCCTCGGCTTCAATTAATTCCATCCTATTTCAATCGACTTCAACCGCGATTTCCCCAGAGCGGACGCGCGCTGCCGCAGTGCAGCACCCGTGACCCGCTGAAAACGGGGGCGGTTGCGGATTGTCGCGATTGCGGCCGGGATGCTTACGAATAGCTGGCCCAAACCGCCGAAAATAGGGCCAACGAATACTCAACTTTGCTGCGTCTCGCAGCGGGCAGGTGCAAGATGAAAAAATGGCTTATTGCAGGTGTTGGCGCCGCGGGGCTGATGATCTCCAGTGTCGCCTTGGCGCGCGTGGACGTTGGCATTTCGATCGGCGTTCCGGGCGTGGTCTACCCGGCGCCCGTCTATGTGGCACCGCAGCCGGTCTATGTGGCCCCGCCGCCGCCGGTGTATTACCGCCCGGCTCCGGTGTACGTCGCGCCGCCCCCGCCTGTGGTATATCCGGCGCCGGTGTATTACCGGGGCGGCCGTTACTACGATCGCGGCCACTATCATGGTCCGAGACACGGTCACGGGTATTACCGCGGCCGCGGCTACGACCGTGATTGATAATCGCTGACGCCAAAAGCAAAGGCCACTCCTGCGAGTGGCCTTTCTTTTGTCGAGGCAATGTCCGGTGCCCCGTGACAACCTATCAGGCGGCGGGCGCCTGCACAGGTTTTGCAACAACCGCGGCGGGTTGTTGCACGACCGGTTTGACCTTGTCATCGGCCCAACGCGGCGATTCCTGGACCAGATCGATCCAGCGGCGCGGCGCACTGGACGCCCGCCACCAACCATTATGCGGACGCATGAGCAAACTCCGGTTCACCGTTAAAACGCACACCATTAATGCCCTGGAACAGATGACGGCTTTCCTGTTCTGCTTCGTGCAAATCAGCGAACGGCGCCTGACCCGGCACCGTCCAGCATTTTTCGGGAGCGGTTCCGCCAACTCGGCGAGTCCATATTTGCACCCGATAACCCTGCTCGTCTTCCTTTGCCACAGAGCATCTCACACGAAAATCTCCAATCATTCTTGAAGTCATGGACAACTCCTTGTTATATAAGTGAATGAAGCGTGTAGAACGCCGGTGTATTGTGCCGTAACTATCCGGCCCTTTTATGCCAAATACACAATTGCTCACATCAAAAATCAAGCACTCACGTGAGCACGATAGCGTTCCAAAAAGACAGCAATATGTCCGCAATGATAAAAAAAAACGGAGCCCGCAGGCTCCGTCTTTTTATCAGCCAAATGGCCGATTGACGCCGCGTGAATATCAGGGTTTTAGTACCGTAATACCGCCCATGTAGGGCTGCAGCGCTTCCGGAATCAACACACTGCCGTCTTCCTGCTGGTGGTTTTCCAGCACGGCGACCAGCGCGCGGCCCACCGCCAGGCCGGAACCGTTCAAGGTGTGGACATATTCCGGCTTGCCCTGGGCATTGCGAAAACGCGCCTGCATGCGGCGGGCCTGGAAGGTTTCGCAGTTGGACACCGACGAAATCTCGCGCCAGGTATTTTGTGCCGGCAGCCAGACTTCCAGGTCATAGGTCTTGGACGACCCGAAGCCCATGTCGCCCGTGCACAGCAGCACGACGCGGTACGGCAGATTCAGCAATTGCAGCACGCGCTCGGCG
>JAEYVD010000555.1 GCA_023432075.1 Pseudomonadota bacterium
CGACCAGGCGCGCCAAATGGCGCGTGACCGTCAGGAGCACGAACAACAGGCGCGCCAGAACCGCCAACAACAGCAACGCGATCAGCAGGCGCAGCAGGCCCGCCAACTGCAGCAGCAGCAGCAACAACATCGGCAACACCGCGATCAGCAGCAGGCCCGCCAGCAACAGCAGCGCGACCAGCAGGCGCAGCAGGCCCGCCAACAGCAACAGCAGCAACAACAACAGCAACAACAGCAACAGCAGCGGGAACAGCAGCAGTCACGCCAGCAACAGCAACGCGACCAGCCGCGTGGCAACAATGGCCGCGGCGGGCCTGACGGCGGCTGAACTGGACCCTTGGCCGCCCCGCCGCTACAGTAGACAGCTTGCCGCGGCGTTTCCGCGGCTCCAACGGGAGACCCCCATGAAGCGCCTTGCCCCCTGGTTCCTCGTATGCGGCCTGATGGCCGGCACGCCGGCCCTCGCCGCGCTGCCAGTGGGCGCCGCCGCGCCGGACTTCAGCGTGCCGGCCTCGCTGGGCGGCAACGAATACACCTTCAAGCTGAAGGAAGCGCTCAAGCAAGGGCCGGTGGTGCTGTATTTCTTCCCGGCGGCATTCACGCAGGGCTGCACCATCGAAGCCCACAACTTCGCCGAAGCCACGGACGAATACAAGTCGCTGGGCGCCACGGTCATCGGCGTGTCGACCGACAACATCGACACGCTCAAGAAGTTTTCCGTCAGCGAGTGCCGCAACAAATTCGCCGTCGCGGCCGATGGCGACGGCAAAGTCATGAAGGCGTACGACGCCGTTCATGACAAGCGGCCGGAATACGCGCAGCGCGTGTCCTACGTGATCTCGCCCGACGGCAAAATCCTGTACGAATACACAAACATGAGCCCCGAGTCGCACGTGGCAAACACGATGCGCGCGCTGCGGGAATGGAAGGCGAAGCAGTAACGCCGTGGTTTGAGATACCGACGAGCAGAATGAGGCGCGGTCGTAAACGTACTGCTTTACGTACCGCGCCTGTCGAAGATCAGTTGAACGGCCAGACCGTCGGGTGCGTGCCGGGCGGGCTGGACGGCCGGATCCAGCGCGCCGGGGTCTCCGAGAAGCGCGCCGCATGGCGCACCGCGACCAGCTCGCCAAAGCCCGATGGCGACGTCTCCATCAACCCGTCAAAGCCCGGCATGGCACAGCCCAGCCCGCCGTCCACCCGGCCCAATCCCCGCAGCCAGTGCGCCGTCTGGGCGAGCGATACGCGCACGTGCCAGCTGCCGCCTTCGGTTGCCTGGCGCGCCAGCGCAACCTGTGCGCCGAATGCCATCAGGTAACCCGACGCATGATCTAGGATCTGCATCGGCAACGCTTTGGGCGACTCCTGGCCGGCAGCGAGCGCTTCCGCGTGGTTAAAGCCCGTGGCCGTCTGCACCAGGGAATCGAAACCGCGCCGGTTGGCCCACGGACCGGTGGTGCCGTACGCCGTCAAAGACACATAGACAATGCCTGGACGAATGCGCGCCGCGTCCTGCGGACCAAAACCCAGCGCGGACATGCCGCCAGGCCGATAGCCCTGCACGAAGATGTGCGCGCTGCGCAGCAGATTGCCCAGCGCGATGCGGCCATCGGCCGTGTCCAGGTCCGCCAGCACGGACAGCTTGCCGCGGCTGGTGTCGATGATGTTGTCGATATTGGGCAGTTGGGGGCTGTTGACCAGCATGACGTCGGCGCCATAGGCGGCCAGCGCGCGGCCGCACACCGGCCCGGCAATGATGCGCGTCAAGTCCAGCACGCGGATGTCCTGAAGCGGACGCGCGTTCTGCGCGTACTTGGGCAACGGGCGAGGATCGGCTTCGCCAATGCGCTCGATGGTCAGCAGCGGTTGCGCGGCGACGGCCAGCCCTTGCGGATGGCGGTCCCATTCCTCGAACGAGCGCATAGCCGACACGACCATGCCGGCATCGGCCGCCACCTGCTCGAAATCCAGCGCCTTCCAGCGGCTCAGCGCACGCTCCACGGCCTCGCGCGTGGCGCCATCGCCAGTCGGGCAGCCCAGCAAGGCCAGGGCTCCGTCACGGTGATGCGCAAAATTGGCGTGGATTCGCACCCAGCCGCCATCGCCGCAGCGATAGACGCCCGTGATGGGGTCCCAGGGATTGGGCGTGACGCCATTGATGGTGTAGTGGCTGCGGCACTCCTGCGCCGCATGCAGCATGTCCACGCTTACCTGCTGCCGGGCGCCGCCACGCAGGTGCCAGACCTCAGCCGCGGCCAGCGCCGCCGCCGCCATGCTGGTCTGCGCGGCCGTGCCGACGGCAAATGAGGATGGGACGACGGGGTCGGCGCCCGTCAGTACGACGTGCTCGAGCGACTCGTCCGGCAAATCGACCGAACGCCAGAGATTCTGCAAGACATCGCGGGACGTCTTGCCGGCGGGTGTGCGTCCCTTCAGAAAGGACGGGCGGAAGTCCATCAGATTTCCCATAGCGTTTGCCTGCTTTAGTCGTTTATTTGCATTACATGGCGGCGTCCTGCCGGGCGTCAATACGCGCCACGCGCCAGCGTGTTTCATGGTTTGACGGCCAAAACAGGCCGATTTAGCTCCCGGGGGCTGGGCCGCCTCTCCCCCTGCCAACCGCCCGGCGCCACGGGTTGCAGTGCAACACCGGTCACATCTCCTCGTAGTTTTTACATCGTCTTCCAGGCGCCTTCACCCGGAGCCCGGGGTGGGCTCGGGATAGAATCGCAGCCTCGCCGGCGTGCCGCCCGGCCCCCGTCCCTGGAGGCTCCCCCATGAACACGCAGCTCTGGCTACGCACCGACCTGCGCATGCACGACAACGCCGCGCTGGCCGCGGCGGCCGAGGCGGGCACGGTCACCGCGCTTTTCCTGGCGGCGCCCGGACAATGGCGCCAGCATGGCGACGCCCCGGCAAAGGTGGATTTCTGGCTGCGCAACCTGCGCGAGCTGTCCCACGACCTGGGGCAAGCCGGTGTTCCGCTGAAGCTGCTGACTGTCGACGACTGGCGTGAGGCGCCGCGGGCCGTGGCCGCATTCTGCCAGGAACACGCCATTGAAGCGGTCCACGTCAACGCCGAGTGGGGCGTCAACGAACGCCGCCGCGACGACGCGGTCGCGGCCGCGCTCGCGGACATCGGCATCGAGTGGTCCGTGCACCACGGCGCGACGCTGCTGCGTCCCGGTACCGTGGTGACCGGCAAGGGCGATTGCTATCGCGTCTACACCCCGTACGCCCGCACCTGCCGCGAGCGCCTGCGCAGCGCGCCGGTGCGGCCCATTCCCGCGCCCCGCGCCCAGACGCCGCCGCACTGGGGGGCCGATCCGCTGCCGGAATCGTTCGACGGGTTCGACGCGCCCAGCGACGCCGTCCGGGCGCTCTGGCCCGCCGGTGAAG
>JAEYVD010000095.1 GCA_023432075.1 Pseudomonadota bacterium
ACATAGGCCCGGCCCGGCGGCCCGAACATGGCCTGGTTGCGCGGCGTGGGCCCGCCGTGGCTGTGCGAGGCCGGGTCCTCGCGGTCGTAGGCCTCGGTCTCGACGATGCGGCCGCCCACGCCGTCGACCAGCAGCACGGCGCCGATCAGCGCCCGCGCCACCTCGGGCGCGTCGCGCTGGAAGTCCGCGGGCTGCAGCCGCCTAGGCTTCAAGCGCCGCCTCCCCCGCGCTTTCCTCGCCCAGGAAGCCGCCGCTCTGGTGCGCCCACAGGCGCGCGTACAGGCCGCCGCGCTCCAGCAATTGCCGGTGCGTGCCTTGCTCCACGATGCGGCCCTCGTCCATCACCACCAGCCGGTCGAGCGCGGCGATGGTCGACAGCCGGTGGGCGATGGCGATCACCGTCTTGCCCTCCATCAGCTCCTGCAGGCTGGCCTGGATCGCGACCTCCACCTCGGAGTCGAGCGCGCTGGTGGCTTCGTCCAGCAGCAGGATGGGCGCGTTCTTGAGCATGACGCGGGCGATCGCGATGCGCTGGCGTTGTCCGCCGGAGAGCTTGACGCCACGTTCGCCGACGAGCGTGTCGTAGCCGGTGTGGCCGTGCGAGTCGCTCAGCTGCTCGATGAATTCGTCAGCCTGGGCGCGGGCCGCGGCGGCGCGGATCTCTTCGCGGCTGGCATCGGGGCGGCCGTAGGCGATGTTGTCGCAGATGGACCGGTGCAGCAGGGACGTGTCCTGAGTGACCATGCCGATGGCGCTGCGCAGGCTGTCTTGCGTGACCTGCGAGATGTCCTGGCCGTCGATGCGGATGTGGCCGCGTTCGACATCGTAAAAGCGCAGCAGCAGGTTGATGAGCGTGGATTTACCCGCGCCCGAGCGGCCGACCAGGCCGATCTTTTCGCCAGGGCGCACGGTGAGGGTGAGGCCGTCCAGGACCTGGCGCTCATTGTTGTAGTTGAAGTAGACGTCGTCGAACTGAACTTCGCCGCGCGTGACGCGCAGGGTGGCCGCGTTGGGCGCGTCCTGGACTTTGGGGGCGTGGGTCAGGGTGGCGATGCCGTCCTGCACGGTGCCGATGTTCTCGAAAAGCGAGGTCATCTGCCACATGATCCAGTGCGACATGCCGTTCACCCGCAGCGCCATGGCGGTGACGGCGGCGACGGCGCCGGTGCCAATTTCGCTGCCATGCCACAGCCACAGCGCGTAACCGCCGGCGCCCAGGATGAGCGCCGACACCAGTGCCTGATTGACGATCTCGAACTGGCTGACCAGACGCATCTGGCGGTAGCCGGTTTCCTTGAAGTCCTCCATGGCGGCGCGCGCGAAGCGGGCCTCGCGGTTGGTGTGCGAGAAGAGCTTGACGGTGGTGATGTTGGTGTAGGCGTCGGTGACGCGGCCCGTCATGGACGAGCGGGCATGCGCCTGTTCCTTGCCGACCTTGCCCAGGCGCGGCACGAAATACATCATGGCCAGCCCGTAAAGCGCCATCCAGCCGATGAAGGGCAGCATGAGCCGCCAGTCGAACCCGCCGGCCAGCGCGACGATGGTGATGAAGTAGACGGCGATGCCGAGCACGATTTCGCAGAAGGTCAGCAGCACTTCGCGCACGGCCAGGGCGGTCTGCATCACCTTGGTGGTGACGCGGCCGGCAAATTCATCGGAGAAGAACGACAGGCTTTGCCGCAGCATCATGCGGTGAAAGTCCCAGCGCAGGCGCAGCGGCAGGTTGATGGCCAGGACCTGATGCTGGACCAGCGTGCGCAGCGCGACGACGCCGACGCTGGCGCACAGCACGATGGCGATGCCCCACAGAACGCGCTGCTCGTGCGCCGACGCGGGCTCTCCGGCGTTCCAGGCGGTCAGCATGTCGACGACCTGGCCCAGGAAGGCGAAGAGCCATGCTTCGTAGATGGAGACGGCCGCGCTCAGAATCGCCAGTGCGGCGATGTAGCGGCGCGATCCGTGCGTGCAGAACCAGAGGAACGCGAAGAATCCCGTGGGCGGCGGGGGCACGTTCTCGGAAGGGAAGGGATTGAGCTGGCTTTCAAATCTGCGGAACAAGGCAGAGACTCCGGAATCTGGATGGGGCTTTCGATGAGGCGCCGGCGTGGCGCGCACGGCCGCGGCGGGCCTGGGGGAGCAAGTCCCGGCGCAAAGCGATATTTAAGCGCATTCGGCAAACGCCGGGAAATGCGGTGAGAAATCCCGCGGTGCAATGTGAAAGCCCGGACGATTGGCCGGAGCGCGTTGCAGTCTCTGCCGCGCTACAAGCTAGAAACCATACAGCGCGGCGGGATTGGCCGCCAGCACTTGGCGGCGCAACGCCGCGTCGGGCAGCCAGGCCGCGATTTCGCGCAGCAGGCGTTCGGGCGGAACGTCGCGATAGGCGCTGACTTCGGTGGGTCCTTTGCCGGGTTCGCGATTGGTGTGCGGCCAGTCGCTGGCCCAGAGGGCGCGGTCGGGATTGCAAGCGATGAAGGCGCGGGCCAGTGCGGTGACGCGCGTGGCCGCTTCGGTGTCATCGGGGTTGGCGCTGATGCGGTACGACGCGGACAGCTTGACGTACGCGGCGCCGTCGCCGACCAGCGCCAGCACTTGCCGCACGCGCGGATCGTCCAGCGGCAGCGCCGCAGGAATCATCGCGAAGTGGTCCAGCACCACCGGCACCGGCAGCCGGGCCAGCGCGGGGGCAGCGGCGGCGATGGCGTCGAGCGAGGCGTAGACCTGCAAGTGCCAGCCTTGCCCCGCAAGGCGGCCGGCCCAGGCCGACAGCGCGCGGCTGACGGTGGCGGCGTCGCTGGCGCCCGTGCTTTCCAGGTTGACGCGCAGGCCGCGCACGCCGGCATCGTGCAGGCGCGAGAGTTCAGCGTCCGCCACGTCATCATCCACGACGGCGACCCCCCGTGCCGCGCCGTCCAGCGCCAGCAGGCTGTCCACCAGCAGGCGGTTATCGGCGCCGTAGATGCTGGGCTGCACGATCACGGCATGGGCAAGGCCCAGGCGTTGCAGATGCGCGCGCAGCGCATCGGCCGACGCCGGTCCGGGCGTGTAGGGCCGGTCCGGCAGCATGGGGTAGTCCGCCTGCGGCGCCACGACGTGTACGTGGCAATCGCAGGCGCCGGGGGACAGCTGCGGCGCCGTCATGGTCAGCCCGCCTGCAGGCGCGCGACGAAGGCCGCGCCGGCTTCGCGCGTGCCCAGCTTGCCGCCCACGTCGCGCGTGCATTCCTTGGCGAGGATGGTGTCGGCGATGGTGGTCTCGATGGCGGCGGCGGCCTGCAGGAAGGCCTGGTTGCCGGTCTTTTGGCCGTGCCAGTTCAAGAGCATCGCGCCCGACAGGATCAGCGAGATCGGGTTGGCGATGTTCTGGCCAGCGATGTCGGGGGCCGAGCCGTGCGCCGCCTGTCCCATCGCGTAGTCGCGGCCTGCGTTCAGCGAGCCGCCCAGGCCCAGGCTGCCCGACAGCTCGGCGGTGAGGTCGGACAGGATGTCGCCGAACATGTTGGTGGTGACGATGACGTCGTAGCGCTGCGGCGCGCGCACCACGTGCGCCATCATGGCGTCGACGATCACGTCGTCCACGCGGACTTCCGGGAATTCCTGCGCGACCTGGCGGCACATCTCCAGGAACATGCCGTCGCCCAGCTTCAGCACGTTGGCCTTGTGCACCATCGTGACGTGCTTGTTGCGCGTCATGGCCAGCTCGAACGCCGTGCGCGCGATGCGCTCGCAGCACTGGCGGGTGATGCGGCGCAGGGACACGACGACGTCGGGCGTGATCAGCATCTCGCTGCCGCCGGACTCGACGTTGCGGTCGGCATAGAAGCCTTCGGTGTTCTCGCGCACCACCACCAGATCGAATTCGCCCAGGCGCGCCTGCATGCCGGGATAGGTGCGCGCAGGGCGGATGTTGGCGTGCAGGTCCAGCTTCTTGCGAAAGTACATCGACGGATTGATCTCGCCGCGCGCTTCGTCCTTGAAGTCATAGGTGGCCATGGGGCCCAGCATCAGGCCGTCGGCCGCCTTGACCTTTTCAAGCAGGGCGGGCGTGACGGTGGCGCCGTGCTGCTTCAGGCTGTCGTGGCCCGCGATGTCGTGGTCGAACTGCAGGTTCAGGCCGAAGCGGCGCGAGGCGGCTTCAAGCACGTCGACAGCGACCGCCATGGTTTCGGGGCCGATGCCGTCGCCGGGGAGTACAACGATTTTCATGGAGCGTTTTCCTGTGG
>JAEYVD010000563.1 GCA_023432075.1 Pseudomonadota bacterium
CGCAGGTGGCGATGTCCGCCTGCGGATAGGCCTGCAGCTTGGCGGCCACGGCGTCGATGAGTTCGGGTTCGATGAGGGGTTCGTCGCCCTGCACGTTCACGACGATCGCGTCGTCGGGCAGGCCCAGTTGCTCGACCGCCTCGGCCAGTCGGTCCGTGCCGGTGGGGTGGTCGCCGCGGGTCATCAGGGCGCGCAGCCCGTGCGCCTGCACCGCCTGCTGCACGCGCAGGTCATCGGTCGCGATGAAGATCTGCGAGGCGCCCGACAGCGCGGCGCGATCCGCGGTGCGCACGACCATGGGTTTGCCGGCGATGTCGGCAAGCGGCTTGTCGGGCAGGCGGGTCGAGGCGGTGCGCGCCGGAATGATGGCGATGAAGCTCACGATGCGGCGGTCAGCGGGGGGCTGCGGCGTCGTCCAGCGCGCGCGCTTCGGACTCCAGCATGACCGGAATGCCGTCGCGGATCGGGAAGGCCAGGCGATCCGCGCGGCAGATCAGCTCGTCCTGCTGGCGGTCGTGTTCGAGGCGGCCCTTGCACAAGGGGCAAACGAGGATGTCGAGAAGGCGGGATTCCATGACCGGGATTCTAAAACAGTTTTGCCGCCGGACAGCGCGCGGCTCGTCGGGGTTGCGGCAAGCTGCCGGTTACGGCGTTGGCTTGTGGCCCCGGTTTTTGGCGCCGCCGTTCTGGCCGCGGCCCGGGCGCGCTTTTCGGGCGCGCAGCGCGTCGGCCAGCCAGTCAAAGAGCGCCGGGTCGGAGAACGCGGCTTGCACGGGCACTTCCCACAGCCGGGGATCGTTCAGGGCGCCGCACTTGATGGCGTCCTTGGCGGTGACGAGGATGACGTCGGCGTCCAGCGTCTGGAACGGCGATGTGGCGTAGTCGTGGTGGTCGGGCAGCGGGAGCGTCGCGGACAGCGTGATGCCGGCTGCCCGCAGCGTGGTGAAAAAGCGCTCCGGATTGCCGATTCCGGCCGCGGCCGCAATGCGCGGCTTGCCGGCAAAGGCGGACAGCGGCTGCGTGGCGCGTCCTCCGATATGACGCGCCAGACCGGGTTCGAGCCACATCTGGACCTGGCGCGGAAGGGTGCTTGCGGTGTCTGACACCCCGGGGAGACCGCCTTCATGCCGCGAGTGTGCCGCAAGGGTGTCAGACACCGTAAGGGACTGCTCCGGCGTGCCGATATTGGTCACCACGGCGTCCACGTCGGCCAGCCGGCTGGCGGGCTCGCGCAGCGGGCCGGCGGGCAGCAGGCGCCGGTTGCCCACGCCGCGCTGGTCCTGCACCACGATTTCGACATCCCGCGCTAGCGCCAGGTGCTGCAGGCCATCGTCCGAGACGATGACGTCCACGCGCGGGTGCGCCCGCAACAGGGCCTGGGCGGCGCGGGCGCGCTTGGGGTGGATGGACACCGGCGCGCCCGTGGCGCGGGCGATCAGCGCCGGTTCGTCGCCGAAGCGGGCCGCTTCCAGGTCGCCCAGTCCCACGCGGGGGTGGGGGCCGACCTTGACACCGTAGCCCCGGCTGACCACGCCCGGCGTGTAGCCGCGCGCCCGCAGGTTCTCGACCGTGGCGATCACCATGGGCGTCTTGCCCGTGCCGCCCACGAAGATGTTGCCGATCACGACCACCGGCACGGGGGCGCGGTACGCCACCTTGGCGCCGCTGGCATAGCGTTCACGCTTGCGCGCCACCGCCCACGCGGTCAACGCGGACAGGGGGCGCAGGGCGGTGGACAGCCAGCCGCCGCGCTGCCATTGGCGGGCCAGCAGTGATGCGCGTCTGTTTTTCAACGGTTGGTCTGGGCGGCGAAATTGACGCGGCCGATGCCGGCGAGGCGGGCGGCTTCCATGATGTTGATCACGGACTGATGGGTGGCCTGGGCGTCGGCGTTGATGATGATGAGCGGCTCGGTCTTGCCGGCCGCGGCCTGGCGCAGGGCCTCGGCGATTTCGGGCGGGGTCGAGACATCGATCAGCGTGCCATTCAGGGCGTAGCGGCCATCCTGGCTGACCGCGACTTCCAGCGCGGGCGGCGTGTCCTGTTCGGAGGACGCCTGCGGGAGCGTGACCTTCAACTGCGTGAAGCGGGTGAACGAGGTCGTGGCCGCCAGGAAGATCAGGATGACCAGCAGGACGTCGATGAGCGGGATCAGGTTGATGTCCAGCTCATCGCGATCGCCCCGGGATCCGCGGAAATTCATGGACGGGCCTCGCGGGTGGCGCGTGCCGGCGCGAGGGCGCGGATCAGGCGTGAGGCGGCCTGTTCCATTGCGTTGAGGTAGCTGTCGACGCGGCCGCGCAGATAGCGGTGCGCGATCATGGCCGGAATGGCGATGAGGATGCCGAAACCGGTGTTGTACAGGGCGATGGAAATGCCGCGCGCCAGTTGGGCGGGGTCGCCGCCGCCGGGCGTGTAGGAGCCGAAGATTTCGATCATGCCGACGACGGTGCCGAACAAGCCCATCAGCGGCGCGACCACGGCAATGGTGCCGATGGCGGAAATGTAGTGGGAGAGATCATGCGCGACGGCGCGGCCCGTGTCTTCGACTACGTTGCGCAGCTCTTCGCGCGGCAGGTGACGGTGACGCATCACTTCGGCCAGCACGCGGCCCAGCGGGGAATTGCGTTCCAGCCGGTGGATCGATTCCGGTGTGTCCTGGTGATTGCGCAGCATCTCAGCGACCTGATCGTTCAGGCCGCGCGGCATGACAAGGCTTCGGCGCAGGGACAGGAAGCGCTCGAAGATCAGCGCCAAGCCCAGCACGGATGTCGCCAGCAGGGGCCAGATGGGCCAGCCGGCCTCGCGCAGAATGGAAAGCAAAGCGTCAACTCCTGAGA
>JAEYVD010000253.1 GCA_023432075.1 Pseudomonadota bacterium
GCGCCACGGGCTTTGACCGGGTGATGGCGTATCGCTTCCATCCCGACGACAGCGGCGAGATCGTGGCCGAACAGCGCCGCGCCGACCTGGACGACTGGGTGGGCCGCCGCTACCCCGCCGGCGACATTCCGGCGCAGGCTCGCCGGCTCTATACCGTAAACACCCTGCGCCTGATCGCCGACGCGACCTACCACCCGGTGCGCGTGCTGAGCGCCCCGTCGCCGGATCCGCGCGCGCTGGACATGAGCTTTTCGGTCCTGCGCAGCGTGTCACCCATCCATCTGGAATACATGGCGAACATGGGCGTGCGGGCGTCGATGAGCCTGTCGCTGGTGATCGGCGGCCGCCTGTGGGGCATGATCGCCTGTCACCACCATACGCCGCGGGCCTTGCCGTACCCTGCCCGACTGGCGTGCGAAGCCATGGCGCAGGTCGTTGCCGCCACTGTGTCTGGCATCGAGGCGAACGAGCGGGCCGAACAATCCCGCCAGAACGCCGCGCTGGTCAGCAAGCTGGTCGAGCGCGTGTCGGCCTCTGAAAACGTGCATCAGGCGCTGTCGCAGGGCGGAGAAACGCCCGCCTCGCTGGTCCCGAACGACGCCGCGCTTTGCCTCTGGAGCAACAGCGTCACCGTGTTTGGCGGCATTGCGCCGCGCGGCGAACTGGCGGGCATTCTCAACGCGCTGGACCAGAGCGGGCAGCGCGTGGTGCACACCACCAACATCGCGCGCGATTTCCCTGAATTGCAGACCGAAATCGTCCCCTACGCGGGGCTGCTTGCCTGCAAGTTTGACCCCATGAACAATGGCTGGCTGATCTGGCTGCGCAAGGAACAGATCGAGACCCTTATCTGGGGCGGCAAGCCGGAAAAGCAGTACGCCGTCGGCAGCCTCGGCCCGCGGCTGACTCCGCGCGGCTCGTTCGAGGCCTGGCGCGAGGTCGTGCGCGGGGTCTGTCTGCCCTGGCTGCCTTCCGAGCTGGAAGCCGTGGACAATCTGCGCGATGAGCTCTCGCACATTTCGACCAGCCGCGCGGCCGACGTGGATCGCGCCCGCACCGCGCTGCTTGCCATGCTGGGCCACGACCTGCGCGATCCGCTGCAATCGATCTCCATGGCCGCGACCCTGCTGTCGCGCACCGATACCGGCGCGCGCATGGGTGAGCGTATCCGCTATTCCAGCGGCCGGATGCAGCGCCTGATTTCGCAGGTGCTGGACCTGTCGCGCCTGCAGGGCGGGCTGGGATTGGGCATTGAAAAGCGGCTGTGCGACCTGTCGGCATTGGTCAACGGCCTGGTCGAGGAAAAGCGCCAGGCCTACCCCGGCCTGCGCATCGAAACCGACGTGCCGGACGGCCTGACGCTCATGGCCGATACCGATCGCATTGCGCAGGTGGTGACCAACCTGATGAGCAATGCGCGCCAGCACGGCGCGCCGCGCCAGCCCATCCTGGTGAACGTGGCGGCGTCCGGCGACGGCATCACGCTCAGCGTCATCAACCATGGCGAACCGATCGCCGATGACGTGCTCGCGCACCTGTTCTCGCCCTTCAAGCCGGAATCCGTCGGCCAGTCGCGCAACCGCACCGGCCTCGGGCTGGGGCTGTACATTGCCGAGCAGGTCGTGCGCGACCATGGCGGCGACATCTCGGTCCAATGCCGCGACGGGCTGGTCATCTTCACGGTCGCGTTGCCCCGCGCCTTGCCCGAATCAAACCCCTCTTGAACCTGGGAGACATAACTTGAACGAAGTGCGCGCCATGCGCGTCCTGCTGGTGGACGACAACGAAATGGGATCGGAACTGCTGGCCGAGTTCCTGGCGCTTTCGAACCTGGAGACGCGGTGCGCCGCCACCGGCGCCGAAGCCCTGGAGCTGGTCGGCACGTTTGCGCCGGATGCCGTGCTGCTGGATATCCTGCTGCCTGACATGGACGGCTACGAGCTCGCCAAGCGCCTGCGCGAACGCGCCAATCCGCCGCGCATCTACGCGCTGAGCGGCCTGGCGCGGCATGAACGACGCGATGCCATCAATGGCATCTTCACTGGATGGATCGAAAAGCCGGCGGACCCCGACGCGCTCCTGGCCATTCTGCACGAGGCCAACTGACGGTTCCTCCATGATGCAATCCGACACCCTTGGCCAACTGGCCGTGAAGGGCGTGCAGCTCAAGGTGCTCAGCCAGATCTTTCCCGTGCTGCGCCACGAAGTCCTTGGTCCGCTGTCCAGTGCCTCCCTTGCGGCCGCCATGCTGCGCCAGGCTCCCGAAGGCGCCAGCGGCGAAGCCGTGCAGCAACGTTGCGAACGCCTGGCTGGCGATCTTTCCGACATGCTCGACGAGAGCGTGAACGTGGTGCGCGAGCTGGACGGATGGCTGAGCGACGGCGGCGCCAGCGTGGCCTGCGGCGACCTGTTGCAGGACTGCCGCAAGCTGATGTTCTCGCACCTGCTGCTGTCGCACCACGGCATTCAATGGCCCGAGCAAGTCGTCCATGCCGACGTGCCGCTGTTCAGCACCCGTTACCTGGTATTGGCGTGGTTGCTGTGCCTGTTGCCGCTGGTGCCGGCCGACACCCACCTTGAACTGGATGCGTCCGAGCCTGGCGTCTGGCACGCCCGCGTCCCCGAAGGCGCAGCGGCCTCCGAAGGGCCGCCTGCGTTCGACGCGCAAGAAGTCGAACTGCTTGCGTCGGCGGCGGGCTGGCGGCTGGAGCGCCAGGACCGTTGCTGGTCCCTGCATCTGCCCGCCTGATCGCTTCCGTCTCGTCCAGACCCGTCACGACCAGAACGCCATGATTTCTCCCGTCCACCAGGTGCTGCGCGAAGGTACCCGCGACCGTCACGAAACGCTGGATCGGGGCCTGGCCCTGGCCGACGGCGATGTGGACCGAGCCAACTATCTGGCTTACTTGCGCGCGCTTCTGGGATGGCTGGAACCGTTGGAGCAGCGGCTCTGGCAACTGGACTGGCCGCAAGAACTGCGCGCGCCCGAACGCGCTGGCAAGACCACCTGGCTGTACGAAGACCTGAAGGCGGCCGGCGATACCGCCCCTGTCGTTCATTGCGCGCATCCGCCGCAGGTGGCCGCGCCAGACGCCTACGCATTGGGCGTCGCGTACGTCGTGGAAGGTTCGCAGTTGGGCGGCCGGTTCCTGGCCAAGCGGCTGCAGGCGGCGGCGCCCGGCCTGCCCCAGCGGTACTTGCGCGGCTATGAAGAAGAGGTGGGACCGCTGTGGAAGTCGTTTTTGCTGTATCTGGACAGCGAGGCCGGCGCGCGGGACCGCGAGGCCCAAGCGTTGCAAGGCGCCCGTGACGCGTTTGACAGCCTGACCGGCTGGCTGCGCAGCCAGGGTGCGCTGCGGGCCTGAGCCCGGCAGCGCACCGGCAAGGCATCTATAGCTTTTCGGTTTCGCCCGATTTGGGCTGCCACTTCATCAGGCGCTTTTCGCCGACCCCGACGATGGTGTCCAGGATCAGTGCAAAGGCCGTCAGCACGATGATGCCGGCAAACACGGTGTTCACGTCGAACGTGCCCTCGGCCTGCAGGATCAGGTAGCCCACGCCGCTTGCCGACCCGAGGTATTCGCCCACGACCGCGCCCACGAAAGCAAGCCCCACCGACGTATGCAGGCTGGAGAACACCCAGCTTGTGGCCGACGGCAGATACACATGGCGCAGCAACTGGCGCTTGCGCGCCCCCAGCATGCGGGCGTTGTCCAGCAAGGTGGGACTGACTTCGCGCACGCCCTGGTAGACGTTGAAGAACACGATGAAGAACACCAGCGTCACGGCCAGCGCCACCTTGGACCAGATGCCCAGGCCGAACCACATGCCGAAGATGGGCGCCAGGATGACGCGCGGCATCGAGTTGGCCGCCTTGATGTAGGGATCCAGGATGGCACTGGCGCGCGGCGACAGTCCCAGCCACAGACCAAAGGCAAGACCCGCGATCGTGCCGATGAAAAACGCCAGCACGGTCTCGGTCAGCGTGACGGCCAAGTGGCTGTAGATGTCGGCATTGGTGACGAACCACGCCCAGATCCGCCCCCAGACCTTCAGCGGTTCGCCAAAGAAGAAGGCGACCTTGGGATCGCGCGACGCAAAATGCCAGACGGCCAGGATGATGACGAGAAGCAGCAATTGCCAGATGCGCAGGCTGCCGGAACCGGATTTATTCAGTTTGGGCATGGCTCAGGCTCGCTTCTGTTGGGCATAGCCCTTGAGCACTTCCTCGCGCAGCACACCCCAGATGGCGGCATGCAGCTCGACGAAACGCGGGTCGATGCGCACTTCGGCCACATCGCGAGGACGCGGCAGATCGATGGCAAATTCTCCGATGGGATGGGTGCCCGGACCGGCCGACAGCACGATCACGCGATCGCTCATGGCGATGGCTTCGTCCAGGTCGTGCGTAATGAAGAGCACCGCCTTGCGCTTGGCCATCCACAGATCCAGGACCTCGTTCTCCATGAGCTGGCGCGTCTGGATGTCCAGCGCGGAGAACGGTTCATCCATGAGGATGATGTCCGGGTCGCGGATCAGCGTCTGCGCCAGCATGGCGCGCTTGCGCATGCCACCCGACATCTGGTGCGGGTAGCGGCCCTCGAAGCCGCCCAGGCCGACGCGGCGCATCCATTCGCGTCCGCGCTCCAGCGCTTCGGACCGCGCCACGCCGGCGAACTCCAGGCCGGCGATGACGTTGTCCAGCGCGCTGCGCCAGGGCAAGAGCGCCTCGCCCTGGAACATGTAGCCGGCGCGTTCGTTGATGCCAGCCAGCGGCTGGCCAAATACCTTCACCTGCCCCGACGACGGCGCCAATAAACCGGCGCTGACGTTGAGCAGCGTGGACTTGCCGCAACCGGTCGGGCCCACCACGGACACGAACTCGCCCGGCGCAATGGCCAGGGTCGTGTCGCTGACCGCGGTGTAGCGCTGCGACCGGTCGTCACGCGAGACAAAGGTGCAACTTATGTTTTCCAGCGACAGTGCAGCTTCAGCCATTGGCATACTTCTCGTTGGCGCGGCGCGCGAAATCGTTGGTCCACACCTTCGACGGATCGACCTTCGCGCTGTCGAAGTCAGTCTGATAGGCGGCCAGCGCCTTGAGCGCGGTGGTCGCGCCATCTTCCGGAATCATGCCGTCGGGCGACAGGCCTTCCATGCTCTTGCCCAGCGCGGCCTTGTACACGGCCGGATCGCCAAGCAGATAGGTTTCCGGCACGACCTTGGCGATTTCGTCGGGGCCGGCCTTCTGGATCCATTTGTCGGCGCGGACGATTGCGTTGGTCAGCGCCTGGACAGTGTTGGGGTTGGCGTCGATGAACGCCTGCGGCGCATACAGGCAGCCGGCCGGCATGTTGCCGCCGAAGATCTCCTGCGTGTCCTTGAGCGTGCGCGTGTCGACGATGATCTGGATTTCGCCCGGCATTTCCAGCATCGAGACCACTGGGTCGGTGTTGGAGATGGCGTCGATCTGGCCGCTGCGCACGGCGGTCACGGCGCCCGCACCGGCGCCCACGCCGATGAAGGAAACGTCGGAAGCCTTCAGGCCATGCTTGGCCAGGAAGAAGCTGACGACCATGTTGGTGGACGAACCCGGCGCGGTCACGCCGATCTTCTTGCCCTTCAGGTCGGCCGGGCCCTTGTAGCCCGGGATGTTTTTCTTGGAGACGCCCACGCCGATCATCGGCGCGCGGCCTTGCAGCACGAAGGCGCGATAGGCCTGGCCCTTGGAATGCATGGACAGCGTGTGCTCGAAGGCGCCCGAGACCACGTCGGCGCTGCCGCCCACCACGG
>JAEYVD010000302.1 GCA_023432075.1 Pseudomonadota bacterium
TGTCCTGCACCACCATGACGATCAGCAGGTCGCCGTTGCCCGGGCGGCTGAGCGCGATGCGCAGGTTGTTGGACCCGCGCACCGAGCGCGTTTCGGGATGGCTGCCGGCAGGCATGACGTCCACGAAGGGTTCATCGGCGTAGCGCGCTTCGAACAGGGCCTGGAAGTCGGTGTCACGCGCCTCGGGTTGGATGCGGGCATAAATGGTGGAGAACATGCCACGGATCATCGGCACCAGATGCGGCACGAACGTCAGACCCACCTTGCCGCCGGCCAGCTTTTCCAGCTGCGCGGTGATCTCGGGGTGGTGGCGATGGCCGGCCACGCCGTAGGCCTTGAAGTTGTCGGAGGCTTCCGAGAACAGCGAACCCACTTCCGCCTTGCGGCCAGCGCCGGACACGCCCGACTTGCAGTCGGCGATCAGCGTTTGCGTATCAACCAGCGCCTTGCCGCCTTCAAGCAGCGGCGCCAGGCCCAGCAAGACCGTGGTGGGGTAGCAGCCGGGGTTGCCGATGACGCGCGCCTTGGAGATGGCTTCGCGGTTCAGTTCCACCAGGCCATACTGGGATTCGGCCAGAATGTCCGGGCAGGTATGGGGAATCTTGTACCAGCGTTCAAAAGTGGGAATGTCCTGCAGGCGGAAGTCGGCAGCCAGGTCAATGACGCGCGTGCCCGCGGCGATGAGTTCCTGGGCCTGCGCCATGGCCACGCCGTGGGGCGTGGCAAAGAAGACGACGTCGCAGTCGGTCAGCGAAGCCTTTTCCGGCGCAGAGAACGCAAGCTTCACACGGCCGCGCAGGTTCGGGTACATGTCGGCGACGGGCAGGCCGTCTTCCTTGCGGGACGTGATGGCAGTCAATTCCACATTGGGATGCTGCGACAGCAAGCGCAGCAGTTCGACACCGGTGTATCCGGTGCCGCCGACGATACCAACCTTGATGCGGGTGTTCGATGCTTGGGCCATGATGAATGCTCTTCGGAGAACGAATAACGATTGTATCGCTCGGGAAACCCGCTAATGCGGCAGGCGTGCTGGAATTGCCACTGCAAACCTTTTTTCCGACCGAACGCGTGGCGCGGAGTTCCGCGCGGGCCGGCAATGACATGGCATTGCCGGCCCAAAAACAAAAAGCCCGCCGAAGCGGGCTTTTTGCAGGGCATTAACGCTTGCTGAACTGCTTGCGACGACGCGCCTTGCGGAAGCCGACCTTCTTACGTTCGACTTCACGGGCATCGCGGGTCACGAAGCCAGCTTGCGACAGCGAGGGCTTCAGCGTGGCGTCGTAATCGATCAGGGCACGCGTGATGCCGTGACGGATGGCGCCGGCTTGGCCGGTTTCGCCGCCGCCGTGCACGTTGACCTTGATGTCAAACGATTCCAGGTGGCCGGTCAGTTCCAGCGGCTGGCGCACGACCATGCGGCCGGTTTCACGAGCGAAGAACTCGTCGACGGGCTTGCCGTTGACGACGATCTTGCCAGTGCCCTTCTTGATGAAAACGCGAGCCACCGAAGTTTTGCGACGGCCGGTTCCGTAATTCCAGTTACCGATCATGGCGTTTCCTTAGATATCCAGCGTCTTGGGCTGCTGGGCGGTGTGCGGGTGCTCGGCACCAGCATAGACCTTCAGCTTCTTGATCATAGCGTAGCCCAGAGGACCCTTGGGCAGCATGCCCTTGACGGCCTTCTGAATGGCACGGCCGGGAAAACGCTCTTGCATTTTCTCGAAGTTCGTTTCACGGATACCGCCCGGGTACGTCGTGTGGCGGAAGTACTTCTTGTCCTTCGCCTTGGCGCCGGTAACAACGATATCGGACGCGTTGATGATGACGATGTAGTCACCGGTATCAACGTGAGGCGTGAATTCAGGTTTGTGCTTGCCACGCAGACGACGTGCGACTTCGCTGGCCACACGACCGAGGACTTTGCCCTTGGCGTCGATCACAAACCAGTCACGTTGGACTTCATGCGGCTTGGCCACAAAGGTCTTCATGATGGTTCCTAAGAATAAAAATTTGCTCTGGCCGGAACATCCAGCCAGTGTTCTTTCCCAAACTAGGCCCAAATCCAGGGTGAATTTTCCAAGACTAAATACATTGCCTTAAAAAACCCGACCGAATCCCTGAACTTTTTCAGGCCCTTAAATCGCCCCCCGCCTAAGCGTTATGAATCCGCCCGTGCAAAGGTCAAAATGAGGGAAAGCCTGAAATTCTAACACGGCTGCTCAAAAAATGGGCAAGCGGACAGAATTCAGGCGATTCACCGCGGCCATCCCAGGACAGCCGCCGCAAAATGCATCAGGGGGCACATGCTGCTCCCTACCCGTCAGGCGCCCAGGTAGGCTTCCAGGACGCGCGGGTGGCCGAGCAGTTCGCGTCCGGTGCCCGTCAGCGCCATGGCGCCGTTTTCAAGCACGTAGCCTTGCTGGGCGATCTTGAGCGCCTGGCGCACGTTCTGTTCGACCAGGAACAGCGTGAGGCCGTCTGCGTTGATGGCGCGCAGCGACCGGAAGATCTCCTGCACGACGATCGGCGCCAGACCCATCGAAGGTTCGTCCAGCAGCAGCAGGCGCGGCTTGGCCATCAAGGCGCGACCGATGGCCAGCATCTGCTGCTCGCCGCCGGACAGGTTGCCGGCCATGCCGCTGATCCGCTCTTTCAGGCGCGGAAACAGGTTGAACACGTATTCCAGATCGGACGCGACGTTCTTCAGGCCGCGGCGATAGGCGCCGAGTTCCAGGTTTTCCAGCACCGTCATGGTGGTCAGGATGGCCCGGCCTTCGGGCACCTGCACGATGCCGCGCGCGACCAGCTGGTTCGGCGCGAGGTTGGTGACGTCTTCGCCCTCGAAGAGGATGCGGCCGCGCGCCTTGGGCAACAGGCCCGACAGCGCAAGCAGCGTCGTCGACTTGCCGGCGCCGTTGGCGCCGACCAGGGCGGTGATTTCGTTGGCGTTCAGGTCCAGGTCGATGCCGCGCACGGCTTCGATGTGGCCGTAGTTGACCTCGAGCCCGCGGACTTCCAGCATGGCGCTCATTGTGTAGCCTCCGCGCGTCGCGCTGCGGTATTCGTCTTGGGAGCGGCCCGGCGACTCATCGGGCGGCCTCCGCTTGTTCGGTGTCTTCGTCGTCTTCGCGGCCCAGGTAGGCCTCGATGACCTGTTCGTTGTTGCGGATGTCCTCGGGACCGCCGCAAGCGATGATCTTGCCGAAGTTCAGCACCGCGATGCGTTCGCACAGACCCATGACAAAGCGCATGTCGTGCTCGATCATGAGGATGGTGTAGCCGCGGTCGCGAATGGCCAGGATCTCGCGCATCAGTTCGGCGCGTTCGCCGGTGTTCATGCCGGCGACGGGCTCGTCCAGGAGCAGCAGCTTGGGCTCGGTGGCCAGCGCGCGCGCCAGCTCCAGGCGGCGCTGCTCGCCGTAGGACAGGTTGTCGGCCAGATCGTTGGCCTTGTGGTCCAGGCGCATCCACGTCAGCAGCTCGTGCGCGCGTTCGCGGGCGCGCTGCTCGTGTTCGCGGTAACCCGGCAGGCCCAGCAGCAGGCTGGGGAAACCGTAGTTCATGTGGCGGTAGGCGCCCACGACGACGTTTTCCAGCAGCGTCATCTCCTTGAAGAGACGGATGTTCTGGAACGTGCGGGCGATGCCCATGCGCGTGATGCTGTGCGGCTTCTTGCGCAGCACGCTCTCGCCCTGGAAGGTGATGGAGCCGCCGCTCGGCGGGAGCAGTCCGGTGATCAGGTTGAACACCGTGGTCTTGCCGGCGCCGTTCGGGCCGATCAGGCCGAAGATGGCGCCTTCGGGTACGGACAGGCTGACGTCATGCAGCACATGCAGGCCGCCAAAGCTCTTGGAGACGGAAGAGAGCTCAAGCATGGCGCTTTCCTCCCTGGCGGCTTTGACGCATCCAGCGCTTGAAGCGCGCCGGATCCCAGATGCCTTGCGGCAGGAACAACACAATCACCACCAGGATCACTCCATTCGCGATCAGGCGCAGATCCGCAAATCCACGCAGCAATTCAGGCAGCGTCGTAATGATGAAGCTGCCCAGCACGGGGCCAGCCAGGCCGCCGATGCCGCCCAGGATCGCCATCGTCAGGATTTCGACGCCGCGGTCGAAGCCGTATTCGTTGGGACCGATGAAGAACGTCAGGTGCGCGTTCAGCGCGCCGGCCAGACCGGCGATCACCGCGCCGGCCACGAAGGCCAGCATCTTGTTGGCGCGCACGTCGATGCCCATCATGCCGGCCGCGGTCTCGTCGCCACGAATGGCGTCGAAGGAACGGCCGATCTTGGAGGCGCGCACGCGCCACAGCACGAACAGCACGATGATCACGGCCAGCAGCACATGCCACCACTGCGTGAGCTGGGGAATGCCATTCAGGCCCAGCGCGCCGCCGGTGATGGACTCGGTGTTCAGGATGGTCACGCGGACCACTTCACCGAAGCCCAGCGTGGCCATCGCCAGATAGACCCCCGACAACCGCAGCGTCGGCAGGCCGATCAGGGCCGCGACCAGCGCCGGAGCGGCCATGCCGCCCGCCAGTGCGACCGCGAAGGGCGCGTCGTAATTCATGGTGAGCAGCGCGGCCGTGTAGGCCCCGATGCCCATGAAGGCGGCGTTGGCCATGGCAAGCATGCCGCAGGCCAGCGTCAGCCAGATGGAGAGGGCCAGGAGTGCATTGGTGCCAAGCGTCAGCACCAGGTTGCCGTAGATGGCCCAGAAATTTTCGAATCCGCTCATACCTTAAGCCTTGCGTTGAACCACTTTGCCGAACAGACCTTGCGGGCGGACCAGCAGGATCAGGAACAGCAGGCCGAAAGCCACCGCGTCGCGCATGGTGGAGCCGATGTACGCCACGGACAGCACCTCGGCAAAGCCCAGGAAAAGACCGCCCAGCATGGCGCCGCGGATGTCTCCCATCCCGCCCAGGATGATGACCGCGATGCCCTTGTGCAGCATCGGCTGGCCCATCAGGGGGAATAGCGCGTTCGAGTACAGGCCGATCAGCACGCCAGCCACGCCGCCCAGGGCGGCCGCGGCGAACGAGGTGGTGATGAACAGCTTTTCGACGTTGATGCCCAGCAGCCAGGCGGCCTTGGGCGATTCGGCGATGGCGCGCAGCGCGCGGCCAAACTGCGTGCGGCGCATCACGAACATCAGCACCGCCATCAGCGCGAACGACAGGAAGATGATCCCCAGTTCGATGACGGTCAGGTGCATACCCGCGACTTCGATGACTTCCTCGGGCACGGTGCCGTGCGGGAAGCGCAGATTGCTGGCGCCAAAGATACTTTGGGCGCCGTTGTTCAGGATGATGCCGACACCGATGGTGGCGATCATGGGAATCAGGTGGGGTGCGTTGCGCTTGCGCAGCGGCTTGAGCACCAGGTAGTCAATGATGACCCCGGTAAAGCCGGCGACGAAGAACGCAACCATCAGCGCGGCCCACAAGGGCAGGCTGAATTGCTCGACCACGACCAGTGCTGCGTAGGCGCCAACCATGAAGACGGCGCCATGCGCCAGGTTGATCACCCCGAGCACGCCGAAGATCAGCGTGAAGCCCAGCGCGAACAGTGCATACACACAGCCCAGCGACAAGGCATTGACGAATTGTTGTTCGAACATGATGGGACTTTCCAAATCTGAGAGGGCCGCCTCGCCGTGCCCACAGCGAGGTCTGGTGTGCTTCCGGGGAAGCTTTCTACTTGGTGAGGCCCTGCGATAAAAAGCGCCTTGCAGACGGCCGGGAGGCCATCCGCAAGGCGCATCCCCCCGCGCGGGGATGCGTACTGCTTACTTCTCGATGACGTACTTGCCGTCCTTGGTCACGCTGACGATCGGCGCCTGGTCGGCGTCGTAACCGGCCGGCTTGCCGGCGCGATCGTTGGCCTGACGGAACTTGAACGGGCCCGTGGCGCCGGTCCAGGTCACGGACGGCAGAGCATCGCGCAGGGCAGCACGATCCTTGGGCAGTTCGCCGGTGAGCTTGGTGTTCTTCAGGGCCTGGGCGACGATGTACATCGCGTCATACGACTGCGCCGCGAACTGGTCGGGGGCATTCGTGAACTTGGCCTTGTAGGCGTCGATGAACTTGGTGTTCTCGGGAGCCTTGTTTTCGATTGACCAGGGGCTGCCGATCCACAGATTGTTCGACGCGCCGCCGGGGGCCAGGTCGAAAATCTTGACCGAGTTCATGCCGTTGCCGCCGATGACGGGCACATTCAGGCCGAGCTGGCGGGCCTGGACCATGATCGGGGCGCCTTCGGCCAGCAGTGCGGACAGCACGATGGCGTCGGGGTTGGTGCCCTTGATCTTGGTGAGCTGGGCCTTGAAGTCCACGTCGCCCTTGGCGAACGTTTCGGTCGTCGTGACCGGGATCTTCTGGTCTTCCAGGGCCTTCTTGAAGTTGTCGTAGCCGCTCTTGGTGAAGACGTCGTCGTTGCCGTAGAGCACCGCCACGTTCTTCAGGCCGGTCTTGGCCTTGACGGTGGAGATGGTGGCGGGCAGCACGTCGGCTTCGGTGACCGAGTTGCGGAACACGTAGTTGCCAATGGAGGTGATGCCGTCGGCAGTGTTGGAGGTGCCGAAGACGACCGTCTTGGCGGCCTGGGCGACCGGGTCGGCGGCCTGGGCGGAGTTCGACAAGGTGGGACCGAAGACCATCAGGACGTTGTCCTTGAAGATCAGCTTCTTGAAGACGTTGATGGCTTCTTCTTTCTTGCCTTGCTCGTCTTCGATCACCAGCACGATCTTGTTGCCGTTGATGCCACCGGCCGCGTTGATTTCGTCAGCCGCGAGCTGGAAACCGTTGCGGATCGACACGCCGTACTGGGCGGCGCCGCCGGACAGGGCTTCAGCCACGCCCAGCTTGATGTCGGCTGCGTGGGCGGCCGGGACGATACCGGCGGCGATCAGCGCGGCCAGCAGCTTTTTGGTCTTGGATTGCATGGTTGTTACCACCTTAAAGTCTGTCTCGGAATATTGGTAATCCGGGCTGATGTAATCCTGCCGGATTGACGTCGATGCCGCCTAAAGGCCGCATGTATGCGCGTCAAGACCCGGGATATTACTCCTTTGTATCAGGCCGAAACTCGAATGCCGTTCAACAAAAGCCTCAAAACCGCCCATTTTTTTGTAAAAAACGTGTGGTTACTAGCACAAACCCTGAAACTCACCGAATGCCATTCGGCAACGGTTTCCCTCCTAACTCCTGCCCGATAACGCCACGCCCAGATACTGGCCGAAAGCGCCCTCGGTCAGGCGAAACCATGGCATCTCGCTGTCGCGAAAGCCCATGTAACTATCGTGCAATGCCTTGAATCTGGGGTCTTTGGCGCCCAAGTCCTTGTAGACCTGCTGCGAGGCCTCGAAGGCAGCGTCCATGATGGACCGGGGAAAAGCACGCACTTGCGCGCCGTTGGCCGCCAGTTGGCCCAGCGCTTGCGGATTGAGCGCGTCATAGCGCGCCGTGGCGGCGGTGTGCGCCGCCCGCGCCGCTGCCTGCACCACGGCCAGGTAATGCTTGGGCAGCTGGTTCCACGCTTCGTCGTTGATATAGAGCGAGAGCTGTTCGCCGCCCGCCCACCAGCCGGGTGCGTAGTAATACTTAGCTACTTTATTCAGACCGAGCTTGGCGTCCTCGTAGGCGCCCGCTCCGGCCACGGCCTGCAACCCATCCTTTTCGAAGGCCTGCGCCAGCGTGGCAAGGTCGACCTGTTGGGGCGCCACGCCCAACCGGGACAGCACGTCCCCGGCCAAACCGTCGACCTGCATCTTCAAGTCTTTCAGGTCGCCTTCGCGCTTGATTTCCTTGATATACCAGCCGCCCATCTGGGCGCCGGTATTGCCCAGGGGAAAGTTGATGATCTTTTCGGGCTTGAAGAGTTCGCGCGTCAGGCGCAGACCCTCGCCCTCGCTCATCCAGGCGTTCATCTGGCGCGCGTTCAGGCCGAACGGCACCGCCGCATCGAAGCTGAACGCGGGATTCTTGGCGTGGTAGCGGCGCGAGGACACATGGCCGCATTCCACCTTTCTGGTGGAGACCGCTTCCATCAGGTCGGCGGCGGCGACAACTTCGCCGTCCGGGAAGTGGCGGATGTTGAACTTGCCGGCAGTGGATTCGGCAACGAACTTGCAGAAGCTCTCGGCCGCGCCGACGCGCAGGTCCAGCGCGCTGGGAAAGCCCGAGGACAGGCGCCAGCTGATCGAGGGCATGTCCTGGGCGAACGCAGGCGAGCTGACGGCGGCGCCGGCGACGGCGCCCAGACTGGCGCGCTTCAGGAATGAACGTCGTTGCATCACTTTGCTCCTATACAGCAACACCCGGGACTTCGAGCAATACCCGCCGGATATTACACGCTGGCGAACACAGGAACGGCTAGAGGAAATCCCGGAAAGGCAAGGGATTGCAAAGCGGGCAAAACAGG
>JAEYVD010000429.1 GCA_023432075.1 Pseudomonadota bacterium
CGCCGCAATCGATTTCCGTGGTGAGCGCGGCGCAGATCAGCGATCAAAAGGCGCAGAGCCTGCAAGAGGCGCTGGGCTACACCCCCGGCATCATGCCCGGCCTCGTCGCCAAGAGCTCGGTCTTCGAGGACACGATGTTCATTCGCGGCTTCGAGGCCAACCCGCAGACCGGCAGCTACTACCGCGACGGCATGCGATACATGATCAATCAGTACAACGGCAAACAGGAACCGTACGGCCTGGAACGCGTGGAGGTGCTGCGGGGACCGTCATCGGCGGTGTCCGGCGCGGCGGCGCCGGGCGGGATCATCAACACCGTAACCAAGCGCCCGCCCGGCGAATCGATGGGCGAAATCAATGTGGACGGCGGCAGTTTTGACCGCCGGCAGATCTCGGCGGACATCGGCGGCCCCATCGATGAGGCCGGCGTGTGGTCCTATCGTCTGACCGGCCTGTTCCGCGAAAGCAAGCAGTTCGTCGATTACGGATCCGACGATCGCACCTACTTCGCGCCCGCCCTGACATGGCGTCCGACGGCGGCCACCTCGGTCACGCTGCTGGCCAACTATCAGCGCAGCAAGACGTTCAATCCGCCGGAAGTTCCGGTCACCGGCTCGCTCTGGACCAACCCGAACGGCCAGATCCCGCGGTCGCGCTTTCTGGGCGAGCCCAACCACAATCGATTCGATATCGAATCGACCTCGCTGGCCGTGCTGATCGAGCATGCGTTCGACGACACGCTGAAGTTCCGCCAATCGATGCGCTACTACGACGCGGACCTGAACATGCGCTATGTGCTGTTGCAGGGCGACGTGGACGCGGCGACGCAGCGCCGGGTCGCGCGCTCCGCACGCGGCTTTAACGACCGCACCACGGTGCAGACGATCGACACCAACATCGAGAAGCGGTTCGAGACCGGTCCCGTCACGCAGACGTTTCTTGCGGGCTTCGACTACACGCGCTCGACCTACAACAGCGACCGCCTGCGTGGCAACCTGCCGCCCATCGATGTCTTCGATCCGGTGTACCTGCCCGGCGACGTCGTGGCCTTGCCTTGGCAGCAGCGCCGCAACTCCGAGCATCGCCTTGGCATCTACCTGCAGGACCAGATCAAGATTGCGGACAAGGTCGTGGTGCTGCTGGGCGGGCGGCATGACAACGTGCGCGCGGAGAATCGCGCCTTGCATGCGCCTTCCACCAATTCGAACGACAAGGATTCGGCCTTCACGGGCCGCGCGGGCGTCGTGTACCTGGCCGACAACGGCCTGGCGCCGTATGCCAGCTTCAGCCAGTCGTTCGAACCCACCAGTGGCCGCGACCGCAATGACGGCAGCTTCGAGCCCAGCCGCGGCACGCAGTACGAAGTCGGCATCCGTTACCAGCCCGCGGGCGAAGACGTGATGCTGAGCGCGGCGCTCTTTAACCTGGAGCGCAAGAACGTGCTCACGCCGGATCCGGTCGATCCCACCTTTCTGGTGCAGACCGGCAAGGTGCGCTCGCGCGGCCTGGAGCTCGAGGCGCGAGCCCGCGTCACGCCGCAGGTCGATGTGATTGCTGCCTACACCTACACCGACGCCCGCGTGGTCCAGAGCAACCTGCCGGGCGAGGAGGGCGAGCGCTTCAACACGCCCCGGCATGCCGCGTCCGTGTGGACCGACGTGAACCTGTCGGAATGGGTGTTGATGGGTTTGAAGGCCGGCGCGGGCGTGCGCTATGTGTCGGCGCGCCCAGACCGGCCGTCCAGCGGTTCGCTCGGGGGCGCGGGCTACACCCTGATCGATGCGCGCGTCAGTTATGAAAGCGGTCCGTGGCTGTATGCGCTGAACGTCACCAACCTGATGGACAAGACCTACATCCCGTCCATTTGCTACAACGGCCTCTGCAACTACGGCGAGCCGCGCCGCATCATCGGCACGGTGAGCTACCGCTGGTGACCGTGCGCGCGGCGCTGCTGCGTCTGCATCGCTGGACCGGCCTGGTGCTGGCGGGCTTTCTCGGCCTGGTGGCCCTGACTGGCATTCCGCTCGCGTGGTATGACGCGCTGGACGCCGCCGCGGCCCCCGCGCTGCACCGCGTGTCGCCGCCAACGGCCGACGCCGCGCGGCTTGACGCCCTGACGCTGCGCGAGCGCGTGGCCCGCTTTGTGCCGGGGGCGGCGATGCCCGCCACGCCGCTTGGCGGACAGGCCGGACGCAGCGTGGCGTTCCCGGTCTGGCTGCATGAGGACGGCGCCGCAGGACCCGTGTTGCACGAGGTATTTGTCGACCCGTACGACGGCACCATTCTGGGCCAGCGCCGCTGGGGCGATCTGCGCGAAGGGCTGCGCAATCTGATGCCGTTCTTGCATCGGATCCATACGGCGTTGCTGTTCGAGGGCATCGGCGAACTGTTGCTCGGCATCGTCGCATTGGCCTGGACGCTCGATGGATTTGTCGGCGCCTGGCTCACGCTGCCCCCGCGAAACCGTTCGCGCAAGCCGGCCATGTCCTCGTCCCTGTGGCAGCGTTGGGCGCCGGCCTGGCGCATCCGTTGGCAGGGCGGTCCGCACAAACGCAATTTCGATCTGCACCGCGCCGGCGGGTTGTGGCTGTGGGCGGCCTTGACGGTGATGGCGTGGAGCAGCGTCGCGCTCAACCTGCCGGCGGTCTACGATCCGGTGATGCGCGCCGGTTTGAGCTATCAACCCGATCCGCGGCGCGGCGCATCCGGCACGGCCGGCGATCCGATGCCGCCCGCGCAGGCGCGCGATGCCGGCCGGCAACTGATGGCGCAGCTGGCCGCCCGAGAGGGGTTTGCCGTGCTTGGCGAACATTGGTTGGCGCTGGATGCGCGCCGCAATCTCTATCGCTACAGTGTGCGCAGCAGCCGCGATCTGCGCACCCGCAGCGGGGCCACGTCAGTGGTGTTCAGTGCCGCGGACGGACAGCTGGCGGGCAGCCATCTGCCCACGGGCCGGGCAGCGGGCGACACGGTCAAGCATTGGTTGACCAGCCTGCACATGGCGGCGCTTTGGGGCTGGCCCTTGCAGTTGGCGGTCGCGCTGGTCGGCGTCGTTACCTTGGTGCTGAGCGTGACCGGCGTCTGGTTGTGGTGGACGCGCCGCCGCGCCCGTCAGTACGGACCCTTGCCCGCGGCCACTGCCGCCGCTTCCTTGAACTCGCCCGCCAGCGCTTCGGCCGCGCGTGCCAGCAGCACTGCGTCCACGCCCACCGCCACGAAGGTGGCGCCCAAGGACAGATAATGCTTGGCCTGCGCCACCCCGCTGTGCAGGATGCCCGCGGCCTTGCCGGACCGCACGATGCGCGCAATCGCGTCATCGATGGTCTTCTCGACTTCCGGATGCTCGGGCTGGCCCAGATATCCCATGCTGGCCGACAGATCGGCAGGTCCGATGAAGACGCCATCCACGCCGTCCACGGCAAGGATGGCGTCCAGCGCCTCGATGCCGGCGGGCGTCTCGATCTGCACGAGCACGCACATTTCGTCGTTGGCGCGTTCAAGGTAGTTCGGGATGCGGTTCCAGCGCGACGCGCGCGCCAGCGCGCTGCCCACGCCGCGGATGCCTTGCGGCGGATAGCGCACGGCGGCCACCGCGTCGGCGGCTTCCTCGGCCGACTGGATCATGGGGACCAGCACCGTCTGCGCGCCGGTGTCCAGGATCTGCTTGATCTGGACGGGATCGTTCCAGGCCGGACGCACCACGGGCGCCACCGGGTAGGCCGCCACGGATTGCAGTTGGGCCAAGGTGGAATCCAGCGTGTTGGGCGCGTGTTCGCCGTCGATCAGCAGCCAGTCGAAGCCGGCGCCAGCAAGAATTTCCGAGGTGTACGCGCTGGCCAGGCCGGCCCACAGGCCGATCTGAGGTTTGCGGTCGCGCAGGGCTTGCTTGAACGAATTCGTCAGGAGGTCCATGGACGTGGGATCGAGTGGGAAGGGAAGGAGGGGGAGACTACGCGCTCAGGGCGTGCCGGCATCGCGCGTGGGGCCGTCGCGCTTGATGAGATCGACCATGGCGTCCACGTCGCGGTACAGGCGATCCAGCAATTCCTTGCCGATCCTTTCTTCGATTTCCTGGTACTTGGCGTCAACCATGGGACGCATGCGGTCGATGAGCTTGTTGCTTTTGACGGTCAGGGAGATTTCCTGACGGCGCTGGTCGGCGCTGGAGCGCGTGCGCTTGATGAGTCCTTGCTCTTCCATGCCGGCCAGCATGCGCGTCAGGCTGGGGCTCAGGATCTGACAGGCGCGGGCGATCTGGTTGGGTTCCAGCGAGCCCAC
>JAEYVD010000458.1 GCA_023432075.1 Pseudomonadota bacterium
CGAGTCGCGCAGGTCGTGCAGCCCCACGGACGCCGCGTGCGCCTTCGGGTGGTCGGCGGGCATCAGGGCGACCAGCGGTTCACGTGCCACCGGCTGCCATTCGAAATGGTCGGGCACAGGCTTGAGCGACCCGGCCAGCTCGATTTCGCCGGCCATCACCATCTCTTCGAGGCGGCGGCTGCCATGTTCCACCAGGCTGATCTCGATGCGGGGATAGCGGCTGCGAAAGCGCGCGAACATCGGCGCGAACAAAGAACTGCTGCCCAGCGGCGGCAGACCCAGGCGCAGCACGCCGCGCTTCAAGCCCTTCAGATCGTCCAGCTCGGCCCGCAGGTCGTCGCGTTCGGCCAACATGGCGATGGCGCGCCGGTACACGATCTCGCCGGCCGCCGTCAGCCTTAACGGCTGCGCCTGCCGGTCCAGAAGCGGCATGCCCAGTTCATCTTCCAGTTGACGCACGGCCTTGCTGACCGTCGGTTGGGTGGCATGGACGACCTTCGCCGCCTGGGAAAAGCCGCCTTGCCGGACGACTTCGACCAGGGCGCGCAGCGTACGCAGTTCCATGGTTATGCCTGATTGGAATAAAAGGGATTCATCGAATTCATTTTATCTATGCCTGCCGCAGGCGTACAACGGAACCTTGCCGCTGGATTTCGTCTCATGACCCGCTTTCGCCATTCCATCCTTTTGCGCAGCGCGCTGCGCCGCAGCCGTTTGCTCCAGATCGCGTTGATCGTGCTTTTTTCCTTGGCGGGGCAGGCGGTGGCGCAGGCCTCGGGCCTGCCGGTGCCCGGTGGCGTCATCGGGATGGCGCTGGTGCTCCTGCTGCTGGCGACGCGCCGGTTGCGCGTGCGCAATGTGCAGCGCGGCGCAAGCTGGCTGCTGGGCGAAATGCTGCTCTTCTTCGTGCCGGCGGTCATGTCGCTGCTGGACCACCGTGAATTCCTGGGACTCCTGGGCGTCAAGCTGCTGGCGGTTATCCTGCTGGGCACGGCGCTCGTCATGGCAGGCACGGCGCTGACCATCGATCTTTGCTACCGCTGGATGAACCGCCATGCGGCCTGAATTCAACCTGCTTTTCTGGCCAGCCGCGACGGTCGCCGCCTACGTCTGCGCGCGTCTGTTCTACCGCCGCTACGCCTACTGGTGGACGTCCACGCTGGTCGTTGCGCCCGCGCTCCTGCTGACGCTGGCCATCCTGCTGCATACCGGCTATCGCGAATACATGTCCGGCTCGCACTGGCTGATGGCCATGCTGGGCCCGGTCATCGTGGCGTTCGCCTTGCCGCTGTATCAGCAGCGCGCGCTGATCCGGCGCTACTGGCCGGTGCTGGCCGCCGGGGTGGCGGTGGGCAGCGGCATCGCGGGCGCCAGCGCATGGCTGCTGGGCAGCCTGCTGGATTTGCCGCCGGACCTGCGGCTCAGCCTGCTGCCGCGTTCGGTCGCCACGCCGTTTGCCGTGGCGGTGTCGTCCCACGTGGGCGGCGTGCCCGACCTGACGGCCGTCTTCGTCATCGTGACGGGCGTGTTTGGCGCGGCCATCGGCCAGCTCATGTGCAGGTGGCTGCCGCTGCGCTCGGCATTGGCGCGCGGCGCGCTATTCGGCATGGGGGCGCACGGCGCGGGCACGGCCAAGGCCCGCGAGCTGGCCGCCGAAGAGGGCGCGGTCGCGGGCCTGGTGATGGTGATGGCGGGCCTGTTCAACGTGCTGGTCACGCCGGCCGTGGTGGTGGGGCTGCTGGCCTGAACGGCGGGTCAGTGGAGCAGTTCCAGGGCGACGGGATACAGCGAGGCAACCAGCAGCAGGGCCATGCCCACATTGAAGGCGCGGATGGCGGCAGGCCGGTGCAGCACGCGGCGCAGAGCCGTGCCGAAGGTCACCCAGATGCCGATGCTGGGCAGGTTGACGATGCCGCAGACCAGCGTCGCGATCACCAGGTTGGCGAAGAAGCCGTTCTGCGGCGTGTAGGTTGCCACCACGCCCACCGCCATCACCCAGGCCTTGGGATTGACCCACTGGAAGGCGGCGGCCTGCAGGAACGTGAACGGCTTGCCGCGCGCCTCGCCCTCGTCCAGCGGGCCGGAGTTGGCGATCTTCCACGCCAGATACAGCAGATAGGCCGCGCCGGCGTACTTCAGGACGGTATAGAGGGCAGGCGTCTGCTGAAAGACCGAACCCAGGCCGACGCCCACCAGAAAGATCATCAGCGTGAAGCCCAGGTTCACGCCCAGCAGATGCGGCACGCTGCGCCGGAACCCGAAGTTCAGCCCCGACGAGGCCAGCATGACGTTATTGGGGCCGGGCGTGATCGAGCTGACCAGCGCAAACAACGCCAGCGGGCCCAGCAGGGAAAGCGAGGCCAGCGGGACGTCGGCCCAATTGGCAGGAAGCAGGTTCATTTCGGGGTCCTCACGATGGCGCGGCGTCCGCCGGCAATAACGGCGATCACGGCGGCGGCAAACACGAACGTCGTCGCCTCCACGGTTTCGCCAAACAGCAAAGCAGCGGCCACGACGGTAAGGAAGGGTTGCAGCAATTGCACTTGTCCGACCCGGGCAATTCCGCCGGCGGCCAGGCCGCGATACCAGGCGAAAAATCCCAGGAACATCGAGCCGAAGGCCAGGTAGGCGCAGGCAGCGATCACGTCCGGGCTGGGCCAGTGGGGCTGTTGCGCCGCCATCCAGCCGACCGGGACGGCCACCACGGGCGCACTGATGGCCAGCGCCCAACATATTGTGCGCCAACCGCCCAGCGTGCGCGAGGCGCGCGCGCCCTCGGCGTAGCCCATGCCGCCCAGCACCACGGCCACCAGCAGCCACAGGTAGCCGGCGGTCAGCGTGCCTTCGCCCTGGCGCAGCGCATAGGCGGTAACCAGCGCGGCGCCCGCGATGGCCCAGCCCCAGAAGGCGGCCGAAGGCCGTTCACCGCTGCGCAGCGCGGCAAAGGCGGCGGTGGACAGCGGCAGCAGTCCATTGAAGACCGCGCCTTGAGACGAAGGCACCGTTTGCATCGCAATCGACGATGCCAGAGGCCAGCCCACGACGATGCCGAGCGCCGCCAGGATCACGCCCGGCCATTCCGCGCGATTGGGCCGGCGGCTGCGGGTCAGCCACAACAGGGCGACCGCGGGCAGCGCGGCGACGAGCGCGCGGCCCAATCCCACCAGCAGCGGCGCCAGTTCGGCCACCGCCACGCGGGTCATGGGCAGCGTCAGCGAAAACACCAGCACGCCCAGGAAACCGTAGCCGTATCCCTCCCAGAGGGAAGACGAGGCGGCGGAAGCGGCCGAAGGCGACGGGAAGAGCGCGGGACGGGTCATGACAGCACCGGGAAAAATGTCTCAATGGCCGCGCCAGCGGTTGCAGGCTTTCGGCATTGCTGTCACTCTACGCACAGCCATCAGTACAGTACCGGTACACAATGGCGTGTCACTTTAATCACTGGCCTGGTCAAATCTCCATGACAGTTGCTCCGTCCTCCCCTTCCATGCCCTGGCAGCCCGTGCGCCAGGCCGATGCCACGCTGGTGGCGCAACTGGCCGATGGCCTGGCTCGCCGCATCGACGAGCAAGGCTTGCGGCCCGGCACGCGCCTGCCGTCCATCCGCAAGATGGCCGAACAATCGGGCGTCAGCCGCTTCACCGTGGTCGAGGCCTACGACCGCCTCGTGGCCCGCGGGCTGGTGCAATCGCGCCGGGGCGCCGGGTTTTTCGTAAAGGCGCGCAGCGGCCCGCTGACGGCGGTGGCCGCCGCCGCGCCCAGCACGCTTGCGCCGCCCGCGCGGGTGGACATCGCCTGGCTGCTCCGCAGCATGTTCCGGGAATCCAACGCGCCGGGCATGCCGGGCGGGGCGGGCCTCCTGCCGGCCGATTGGCTGGATCCCGACATGGTGGCGGGCGCCGTGCGCGCGGTGGGCCGTTCAGTGCGCGCCAACCTCGTCAGCTACGGCAGCCCCCAGGGTTTTGCGCCCCTGCGCCAGCAGATCGCCGCGGTGCTGCAGAACGAGGGCGTACCCGCCCATCCCGAGCTCAACCTGCTCACGACCAACGGTGTCACCCACGGGCTGGATCTCATCGCGCGCCATCTGGTCAAGCCGGGCGATACCGTCCTGGTCGAGGACCCGGCCTGGTTCGTGATCTTCGGCCGCCTTGCCGCCTTTGGCGCCCGCCTGATCGGCGTGCCGCGCGGCCCCGACGGCCCGGACCTCGACCTGCTTGAGCAACTGGCCGCGCAGCACAAGCCCAAGCTTTTCATCATCAACGGATCGGTTCACAACCCCACCGGCCACACGCTGTCCGCCGGGGCCGCGTACGGCATCCTGCGCATCGCCGAACGCCACGATTTCATGGTCGTCGAAGACGACACCTACGGCGAGCTGCATCCGGGCGGCGCCATCAAGCTCGCGGCCCTGGACCGGCTGAACCGCGTCATCTTCGTGGGGGGCTACTCCAAGATGCTGGCGGCCAGCCTGCGCGTGGGCTATGTGGCGGCCAATGCCGACCTGCTGCAGAAGCTGGCCGACCTGAAGATGCTGGCGGGTCTGACTTCACCCGAACTGGGCGAGCGCGTCGTGCACCGCGTCCTCATGGAAGGGCAGTACCGGCGCCATATCGAACGCGTGCGACAGCGGGTCGACGACGCGCGCCAGCGCTGCATGAAGGGCTTGCTGAAACTGGGCCTGACCATCCCGCACGAGGCGCACGCCGGCATGTTCGTCTGGGCCGATTGCGGCCGGGATTCCGAGGTGCTGGCGCGCGAGGCCGCGGACCGTGGCATGCTGCTCGCGCCGGGGACGCTGTTCTCGCCGACGCAGGCGCCGTCGACCATGCTGCGCTTTTCGGTATCGATTGCCGACCACCGGGGCATCTGGGCCGAACTGGAAAAACTTTTCGCGCAAAACGGGTCCTACAATCAATAATTCCGAGCCAGATCGCCCAGTCACCGAAGGAACCGTCATGTCCGCACCCATCAAGCCCCTTACCCAGAACTTTGCCGTCGCCCCGCAACTGGGCCCCGACGACATGGCCGACGTGGCCGCCGCCGGGTACAAGAGCGTCATCATCAACCGCCCCGATTTTGAAGGCGGTCCGGACCAGCCCACCGCCGCCGACGTGTCGCGCGCCGCGCAGGAAGCCGGCCTGCAGATCGAATATCAGCCCGTCGTGGGCAGCGCCATGACGGCCGCCGACGTCGCCCGCTTTGCGGAACTGCTGCGCACCCTGCCGGGCCCGGTCCTGGCATACTGCCGCACCGGCACCCGCTGCACCAACCTGTTCGCGGCTGCCCAGCAGTTGGGATAAACCCCGCCTTGACCCTCGTCAAGGCCGCCAGTTCGGCTGATGT
>JAEYVD010000478.1 GCA_023432075.1 Pseudomonadota bacterium
GCTGGTGGCGGTAATGGTGATCGTGATCGCCACGTTCGACTGGAACCGCGCCAAGCCCATGATCAACGAACGGGCCACGGCGGCCATGGGCCGCCCGTTTGCCATCAACGGCGACCTGAGCGTGCGATGGCAACGGGAGGCGGGCGAGGGCGGCTGGCGCAGCTGGGTGCCGTGGCCGCGTGTGGTCGCCAACGACATCACCATTGCCAATACCGAATGGGGTAAGGCGCCGCACTTCGCCACCCTCAAGCGCGCGGAGTTCAGCCTGTCCCCCTTGCCGCTGCTGGCCCAGCACGTCGTCATCCGTCATATCCAGTTGACCGAGCCCGCGGCTGACCTGGAAAGGCTGGAAGACGACCGCGCCAATTGGGTCTTCACGCTGCCGGAGTCCGGCGAGCCGTCCCCCTGGGTGCTCGACATCAATGAGATTGGCTTTGACAAGGGGCGAGTCGGCTATGCCGACGAAGTCATGAAGGCCGACCTGACTGTGCTGGTCGATCCGCTGGGCAAACCCGTGCCATTCGCGGACGTGCCCGGTAAAACCTTCGTCCCCGAACACGGCTCGGCCGTCGCGCCGCGCGACTACGTGTTCGGATGGAAGGTCGACGGCAAGTACAAGGGGCTGTCCACCAAGGGCGAGGGCAAGGTCGGCGGCATGCTGGCCTTGCAGGATCCCAAGCAGCCATTCCCCTTGCAGGCCGACGTGGCCATCGGCGGCACGCGCGCCTCGGTCGCGGGCACGCTGACCGATCCCGTGCATCTGGGCGCGCTGGACCTGCACCTGAAATTGTCCGGCTCGTCCATGGCGCAGCTGTATCCGTTGACGGGTGTCACGCTGCCGGACACCCCGCCCTACAGCACCGACGGTCACTTGGTGGCCAAGCTGCAGAACCCCGGCGGGGCGGTGTTCGACTACAAGAATTTCAACGGCAAGGTCGGCGACAGCGATCTGCATGGCGACATCAGGTTCGCGCTGGGTGCGCCCCGTCCCAAGCTGACGGGCAAGCTGTCGTCCAAGCTGCTGCAAATGGCCGACCTGGGCCCGCTGATCGGCGTGCCGTCCGGCGGCGGTCCGAAGGCTGACACGGACAAATCCAAGGACGCGCCCGCCAAGCCCAAGGGCGGCAAGGTGCTTCCCACGCAGGAGTTCCGCACCGACCGCTGGCGCGACATGGATGCCGATGTGTCGCTGGACGCGGCGCGCATCGTCCACGACAGCAAGCTGCCGCTGTCCAATCTGTCCGTCCACGTCATTTTGCAGGACGGCAAGCTCACGCTGGATCCGCTGCGCTTCGGCATGGCCGGCGGGACGATGAACGCAACGGCGCGACTGGACGGCTCGAACGCCCCGCTTACCGGCCGCATCGACATGCACGCACGCCGGCTGCAGCTCAAGCAGCTGTTCCCATCGGCCGAAGCCATGCAGAAAACCCTGGGCGAGCTCAACGGCGACTTGGCGATCAGCGGCACCGGCAACTCCGTGGCGGCCCTGCTGGGCACGGCGACGGGCGACGTCAAGATGCTGGTCAACGACGGCGTCATCAGCCGCAGCCTGATGGAGCTTGCGGGACTGAACGTCGCCAACTACGTGGTCTCCAAGCTGTTCGGCGACGACGAAGTGAAGATCAATTGCGGCGCGGCCGATCTGGAACTGAAGCGCGGCGTGATGACGCCGCGCATCTTCGTGTTCGACACCGACAACGCGCTGATCACCATCACTGGTTCGGCCAGCTTTAAGGACGAGACCATGGATCTGGATATCGATCCCGACAGCAAGGGCTTTCGCATCTTCTCGCTGCGCTCGCCGTTGTATGTGCGCGGGACTTTCGGATCGCCCGACGTGGGCGTGCACGTCGCGCCGCTGGCGGCGCGCGGCGCCGGCATGGTGGCGCTGGGCGTGCTGCTGACGCCGGCCGCCGGGCTGCTGGCGCTGATTGCGCCCAGCGCGAATGACGACAATGCTTGTGGCCCGCTGCTGGAACAGATGCGCAAGCCGCCCAAGGCGCCCGCGCCGGCCAAGAAGTAAACAGGCGAGAAGGCCGGCGCAGTGCCGGCCCTCTCGCTGTCATCAGCGCGCGGCGCTCCTGCTCAGGGCATCGTCCGGAATCCGTCCGGCGCGGCGTCGTCGGCCGAGCAGACCCTGTCGCGGCCGTGATTCTTGGCGTAATAGAGCGCCTGATCCGCGCGCTCAAAGACGGCTTGCAGCGTTGTGCCCTGTTCTGGGTAATGCGCCACGCCGACGGAAATGGTGATGGGGGCGGGCAGGTTCGAGCCTTCCGCGGAGGCCAGGCGCGCGCGCAGGCGCTGCGCAATCGCGATGGCCGCCGCCATGCTGGCGCCCGGCAGCAGCATGACGAATTCCTCGCCGCCCGGCCGCGTCAGCACGTCACCGCTGCGCGAACCCTCTCGCATGACACCGGCCAACGCCTGCAAGGCCTGATCGCCGGCCGCGTGGCCATAGCGATCGTTGATGCGCTTGAAATGGTCGATGTCGATCGCCACGATGGCGACCGGCGTACCCTCGGCGCCCAAGAGCGCCAGCGCCTCGTCCATGCCGCGGCGGTTCAAGAGACCCGTCAGCGTGTCGGTCGTGTTCTCCCGGCGCAGGTCGCTGAGCTTGTGGTGAAACGACGCCAGTCCCGTCAGCAGCGCGCGCCGCAATTGCGCTGCCTCGAAATACCACGATCGCACGGCGCGGATGCGGTCCGCGGAATCCGGGTCCTGCATGCGCTTGGCAATGCTTGCCATCTGCCCCAACGGGCGCGCGATCCAGCGCGACAGCAGCCAAATCAGGGCGACCGATAAGAGCAGCAGCGGCAGCGTGTTGCGCACCGTGGCCATCAGCAGGTCGGCCATCGGGCGCAGCGTGCTGTCCACCGGCCGCTGCGCGATGATGCTCCAGCCCGTGCTGGGAACCGGCGCGTAACCGGCCAGCATGTCGCGGCCATCGCTGTCGATGAAGCGCAGTTCACCCGTCTCGCCGCGCCGGGCGCCCGCCAGGGTGTCGTTGTCGGGGGCGGGCTTGCCCAGCCGCGCGCGGTCCGGGTAGTAGATCAGCGTGCCCTTGCGGTCGATGACGTAGAGAAACGAATCGTCGCGGTAGAAATGCTCGTCGAGCAAGCGATCCAGCACGTTGTCTTCGTGCAGATAGAGCGAGCCTGCGATAAAGCCGAGGTAACGGTAGTCGCGCGAAAAAATCGGCTGGGTGTAGAGGATCTGCCAGCGGCCGTTGCTGGCCTGAAAGGGTTCGCTGATTGTGGGGTGGCGGGTGGCGAGCGCCTGCTTGACCGCGTCGCTGACCAGTTGGTGGCCCAGCAATTGCGGATACGACGGCGACACGGCCAGCACCTTGCCCTGGGGCGACGCCACGAAGCTGGAATTGAAGTGGCCCATCTGCTGTTCCAGCCGCCGCGTCTCGGCGGCCATGCGCTCCGGGCGGCTTTCCATGTCGGCCAGTTCGTCGGCGCTGTAGGACAGGTAGCGATGGATGTCGTTCAGCAGTGCGTTGGTGGTCAGCGCCAGCTTGGACGCATAGATGCGATTCGTGTCCATCGCATTGCGCAAGAGCAGATCGCGCTGCACGAGATAGCTGGCATGCAGGCCGCCCGCAAGCACCACAAGGACCGACAGCAGACTGATCCACAGGATGAGACGCCGCAGGTCGACACGGAACATGACGGCATCCGTCAGCTGCGGGCGCGGCCCGGGGGATCGCCGGAAGGCGGTGAGGCGTCGCAAGCGAGCGCGTCCCAGGCGCGCATCGCCTGCCGGGCCACCGCCTGCAATGTCTTGCGGCTGGCGCCGTCGCGGGCCTGGATCGACATGCCGTGCAGCACTGTCGTGTAGAACGCGGCCAATCCCTTCAAATCAGTCCCGGCGGGCAATTCACCCACCGCAGCCCCGGCGGACAGGCGGGCAAGAATGCGGCTTTGCATCTCGCGCCGGTTGTCCCCCAGAAAATGCCCCACGCTGGCCTGGTTGTCGCAACCGGCCGGCGCGCCCAGCACGATCATGCAGCCGGGAGGCAGGCCCGGCGCCGTGAAGCGCTCGGCCGAGGCAAGCAGCATGGCCTCGATGGCGTCACGCGCGGTCGGCGCCGCCAGCAGCGCGCGCCGCGCCGAGCCGCCTTCCGTGTCGCGGTACAGCTGGACGGCTTCCCGGAAAAGGCCTTCCTTGGAACCGAAGGCGCCATAGAGACTGGGCGAGTTGATGCCCATCGCCTCCGTCAGATCGGACAGCGATGCCCCTTCATATCCCTTCGACCAGAAGACTTCCATGGCCTTTTGCAAGGCTTGGTCCCGGTCGAAGTTGCGCGGGCGCCCTCGTTCAGCCATGCCGGGGATTTTACCCGTGCCAACTATTTTGTGTTGATCGATAAAAAATTCATTGACCAGTCATTACGCGCCCGGCGATGATATTTGTACCGATCACTACAAAACGAGGTTTGACCATGCAGAACTTGAACGGCAAAGTGGCGTTCGTCACCGGCGGCAGCCGGGGCATCGGCGCCGCCATCGTGCGCCGGCTTGCGGCCGACGGCGCGGACGTGGCCTTCACGTACGTCAGCGCGTCGTCGGCCGCGCCCGCAGAGGCGCTGGTCCAGGAACTGAAGGCGCAGGGCCGCCGTGCCGCAGCGATCCAGGCCGATTCCGCGGACGCCGCCGCCGTCAGGCGCGCCGTGGAAACCGCCATCCGCGAACTCGGACCGGTGGATGTGCTGGTCAACAACGCCGGCGTCTTCCTGGCCGGGCAAATCGCGGACAACACGTTGGACGACTACGAGCGGACGATGGACATCAACGTGCGCGCGCCCTTCGTCGCCATCCAGGCGGTTGAGTCCGCCATGCCCGATGGCGGACGCATCATCAACATCGGCAGTTGCCTGGCTGCCCGCGCCGGCCGGGCAGGCGTCGCGCTGTACGCCGCCAGCAAATCCGCGCTGGTCGGCCTGACGCAAGGCTTGGCCCGCGACCTGGGTCCGCGCGGCATCACCGCAAACGTCGTGCACCCCGGTCCCATCGCCACCGACATGAACCCGGCCGACGGCGACCGCGCCGCCGACATGGTGGCGGTGCTGTCCTTGCCCCACTACGGCCAAGCGCGCGACATCGCGGGGATGGTCGCATTTTTGGCAGGACCCGAAGGCCGC
>JAEYVD010000543.1 GCA_023432075.1 Pseudomonadota bacterium
GGCGAGGCGCGCGCGCTGCTGCGCCAGGGCCTGGCGCAGGGCAGCCGCGTCAAGGACATCCAGGAAGAGCCTGACCACGGCAAGGCCATCGCCAGCGTGCTCGATGGCATCGGAAGCGGCGACTTCGCCCTGCTGCAGTCCGACGAGGCGTTCTCCGGCCCGACCATCGACCTGGTCCGCCGCTGGATCCAACAACACTGACACTATTGCGCACGCGTCCGCCCCCCGTGGCGGACGCGCGCCAGACGACAGGAAACCCTGCCATGGAAGTCTCCCGTATCCGAGCTTTGCGCGGCCCCAACCTGTGGAGCAAGAACACCGCCATCGAGGCCATCGTGTCTTGCGGCGATGCCGAATGCTCCATCGATAATCTGCCCGAGTTCGAAGCGCGCCTGCGCGCGCGCCTGCCGCAGACCGGATTGCTGCGTCCCGAAGGCCATCAGGGCGCGGTGTCCATCGCGCATGTGCTGCAGATCGTCGCGCTGACGATGCAGGCGCACGCCGGTTGCCCCGTCACGTTCGGCCGCACCGCCTCCACCATCGAGCCCGGCGTGTTCCAGGTGGTGGTCGAATACAGCGAAGAAGAAGTCGGCAAGCTGGCCATGGAACTGGCCCAGGACCTCGTGCGCGCCGCGCTCGATGACACGCCGTTCGACATCGCCGACGCCTTGAAGCGTCTGCGCGAACTGGACGAAGACGTCCGCCTGGGACCGAGCACCGGCTCCATCGTGAACGCCGCCACGGCACGCAACATCCCGTACCGCCGCCTGACGCAAGGCAGCATGGTGCAGTTCGGCTGGGGCAGCAAGCAACGCCGCATCCAGGCCGCGGAAACCGACCTGACCAGCGCCATCTCGGAATCCATCGCGCAGGACAAGGACCTGACCAAGATGCTGCTGGACGCCGCCGGCGTGCCGGTGCCGATGGGCCGTTCCGTGACCAGCGCCGAAGAGGCCTGGGAAGCGGCGCAGGAACTGGGCGGTCCGGTCGTGGTCAAGCCGCGCGACGGCAGCCAGGGCCGCGGCGTCGCAGTCAACATCGAGACCCGCGAGCGCGTGATCCAGGCCTTTGAAGTGGCCGAGGAAATCAGTTCCGAGGTCATCGTCGAACGCTACATTCCGGGCCACGATTTCCGCCTGCTGGTGGTCGGCGGCGCGCTGGTGGCTGCCTCGCGCCGCGATCCCCCGCAGGTTACGGGCGACGGCCAGCAGACGATCCGCCAACTGGTCGATCAGGTCAACGCCGACCCCTTGCGCGGCGATGGCCACGCCACGTCGCTGACCAAGATCCGCTTTGACGACATCGCCCTGGCGACGCTGAAAAAACAGGGCTTTGACGCCGATTCCGTGCCGCCCGCCGGCACGCTGATCTTTCTGCGCAACAACGCCAACCTCAGCACGGGCGGCTCGGCCACCGATGTGACCGACGAGGTCCATCCGGAAATGGCGGCGCGCGCGGTGTCCGCGGCCCGCATGATCGGCCTGGACATCTGCGGCGTGGACGTGGTGGCCGAGAGCGTGCACTACCCGCTCGAAGAACAGCACGGCGGCGTGGTGGAAGTCAACGCCGCGCCGGGCCTGCGCATGCACCTGAATCCCTCGTTCGGCAAGGGCCGCGCGGTGGGCGAAGCCATCATCGCCAACATGTTCGCCGACGGCGAGGACGGCCGCATCCCGGTCGTGGCCGTCGCAGGCACCAACGGCAAGACCACCACGGTGCGCCTGACCGCGCATCTGCTGGGCGTGGCCGGCAACCGCGTGGGCATGACGAACTCGGACGGCGTGTACGTGGACAACCTGCGCATCGACACCGGCGACTGCAGCGGCCCGCGCAGCGCGCGCAGCGTGCTGATGCATCCGGACGTGGACGCCGCCGTGTTCGAAACCGCGCGTGGCGGCATCCTGCGCGAAGGGCTGGCGTTCGACCGCTGCAACGTCGCCATCGTCACCAACATCGGCATGGGCGATCACCTGGGGCTGGGCTACATCAGCACGGTCGAGGACCTGGCCGTGGTCAAGCGCGTGATCGTCCAGCATGTGCATCCCAGCGGGGTGGCGGTGCTGAACGCGGCCGATCCCATCGTGGCCGAAATGGCGTCGAGCTGCCCGGGCTCGATCACCTACTTTGCCGAAGACCGCAATCATCCCGTGCTGGCCACGCACCGCGCGCAGGGCCTGCGTTCGGTGTACCGAGACGGCGATGCCATCGTGGCGGCACAGGGCGCCGATGAAGAGCGCTTCCCGCTGGCCGAGATTCCGCTCACCCGCAACGGCACGATCACCTTCCAGGTCGAGAACGCGATGGCGTCGATTGCAGCGGCATGGGCGCTGAACCTGGGCTGGGATGTGGTGCGCCGCGGGCTCGCCACGTTCGTCAACGATGCGCGGACGGCGCCTGGCCGCTTCAACGTGTTCGATTACCGCGGCGCGACCGTGATCGCCGACTACGGTCACAACCCCGACGCCATCCAGGCGCTGGTGCGCGCGGTGGACGCCATGCCGGCCAAGCGCCGCTCGGTCGTCATCAGCGGCGCGGGCGACCGCCGCGACGAAGACATCCGCATGCAGACCGAGATCCTGGGCGCCGCCTTCGACGACGTGCTGCTCTACCAGGATCAATGCCAACGCGGCCGCGAGGACGGCGAAGTGCTGGCCTTGCTGCAGCAGGGCCTGGTGGGCGCCAGCCGCACCACGCACATCGACGAGATCCACGGCGAGTTCCTGGCCATCGACACGGCGCTGTCGCGCCTGAACCCGGGCGATCTGTGCCTGATCCTGGTGGATCAGGTGGAAGAGGCGCTGGCGCACATCGCCCAGCGCATCGCGCAGTCCTGACCGGGTCGTGCGACGAAGACGGGGCGCTCAGGCGCCCCGTTTTTTTTGGTCCAGCGCCGCGTCAGCCGTGCGGCGCCACCACCGGCGCCGAGGCCTGATACCTGTCGGTCACGTGCGTGCACCCCACCGCAGCCATGGCGCCCAGCGCCAGCAAGATCGCGCTGCAAAGTCGTTTCGTCATCCGAGCTTTCTCCCTTCGCGTGTGTCTAACCGGCATCCGGTTCCCCGTGGACTATACCGGCCCGCGGATCGCCCGGCCACCCGCGCCATTGCTGGCGTTCGAGCGGATCGGTTACTAGCCGCGCTCAAAAGGGGTCAAATCGTTGCTCAAATGTAACTCGGCCCTATCACTCCCGGGACGCGATTTCTCGTCTCAAACACGGGGCTTTTTCCTCATTGTCGCAGTTACATTTCTCCACAGCGTCGTTTGACAGCCCCAGGGGGCGACTCGTAGCTTAGAACCTAGCTGATCAGTACCCAACACACCGCGTTCCGGCAGCTTCATAGGCCATGAATCTGCCGCCGCACGTAACCAGAGAGAGGTCACCATGAACAACGACATCATCGCCGGAAAGTGGAAGCAACTGACGGGCAAGGCCAAGGCGGCTTGGGGTGAACTCACCGACGACGAGCTGACCCG
>JAEYVD010000559.1 GCA_023432075.1 Pseudomonadota bacterium
GCCCGCCCATCATCTGCACCACCTCGTCCAGCGCCGTGCGGTGCTTGTAGGGCCCGGACAGGAACCCCTTGAGCGACACATAGATGAGCCCCGGGTTCTCGGCCGACAGCGATTCATAATCCAGGCCATATTGCGCCAGGCTGCCGTCGCGGAAGTTCTCCACGATCATGTCGGTCTGAAGCGCCAGCTTGCGCACGACCTCCTGCCCCTCCGGCGACTTCAAGTCGATCGCCAGGCTCTGCTTGTTGCGGTTGAAGACAGGAAAGTAGCCGCTGCCGGATCCCTTCAAGCGGCGCGTGCGGTCGCCATCGATGGGTTCCACCTTGATGACGTCGGCGCCCAGGTCCGCCAGCGACAGGCCGGCGGCCGGCCCCATGATCATGTGGGACAGTTCCAGGACCTTGATGCCGCGCAGGGGCAGTTCGGTGCTGTCCATGAAGGGTGAAGCCGGTGCTGCTGTCATCTCGGGTTCCTCTTGCCAGCCTGTTCGATGGAAGCGCGGCGGCGGCCAGGGAAACGCGCCCGCCGCCGCCCGCATGCCTGCATGATCGCGGGCGGGCGAGAAGGACGGGTAGCGGTCTTTCAGCACGGGGGCATTCTCGTTTGGGAATGTCCGGGTTACCCCTGACATGCACGTCAGGCATTCAGCACGCCCAGGTGCGCCAGCAGCGCACGCGCGGCCGGCGACAAGGCGTCGGGATCCCGCACCGCGACGCACAGGGGCGTGCTGGACCAGGGGCCTTCCAGCGGAATGAAGCGGATGTCCAGATGCGCCAGCCGCGCCTTCAGGTAATGCGGGACCACGGCCACCCCCATGCCGCGCGCCACCAGCAGGCAGATGGTCTCGTGCGAACTGACCCGCGCACTGATGCGGCGCGTCATGCCCGCTTCGCGCGCGGCCTGGTCGAACACGCTGCTGATGCCGTTGTCCCGGTTCAGCTCGATCTGCTCGAACGGCAGCAATTGCGCGTACCCCAGCGTCTCGCGGTCAGCCAACAGGTGCCGGCCGGGCACCACCGCCGCCAGTTCGCAATGGCCAAAGGGAAATACCTGCAGACCGTCGTGGCCGAAGTCCGATCCCGCCGCCACGTCCGCCTGCCCTTCCAGCACGGCACGAAACGCCGTCTGCGTGGTGTCCTCTTCCAACGAGATATCGATTTGCGGGTTCGCGCGGCGAAAAGACTGGATCTGCGCCGGCAGGTCGCCCGACAAGGCCGCAAAGCTGACCGCCAGCCGGATATGCCCGCGCACCCCAGTCGCGAACCCCGCCATGTCGCGGTGCATGCGGTCCATGTCTTCCAGCACGCGGCGCACGTGCGCGGCCAGCGCATCGCCCGCCGGCGTCGGCTGCACGCCCTTCACGCCGCGCTCAAGCAGCGGCACGCCAAACGCGTCCTCCATCTCCGACATGCGCTTGCTGACTGCGGACGGCACGATGTTCTCGCGGGCGGCGGCGCGCGCCAGGCTGCCCTCTTCCAAGGCGGCCAGGAACAGGCGCAGGGAAACGGGATCGATGTCGCGGGACGGCGGGGCGGGCGGACTGGGTTTCATGGCGCAAAGTGTCGTCCGGAGTCCGGGCCCGCAGGGATCGGGGTTTACCCGCGCGCGGCCGCTGCAACAATCCGCCGCCACGCGCGCGGCCGCGCGGTCTAGATGGTATAGTCTCGCCCGCTGCCGGCCCCACGCGGACCGCGCATCGCCCGAGTGGTGAAATTGGTAGACACAAGGGACTTGAACAAATTTGAGCCCTTTGGAGGAAACTCCAAAGGTGTAGCCCGTCAAACTCGGTGAAGGCCCTGGACTCCGTCCGCGCTAATGCCGAGCCAAGCCCCGGTGGCCAACCGGGGAAGGTGTAGAGAGCAGACGGCGGGCACCTAAGGCCGAAAAGGCTATGGTGAAGGCGTGCTCCAGACCACGAACAGCATGCCTGTGCTGGCGGCGAAAGCCGAAGTGGTAAGAAAATCCCTCGGCCTCGCGGCCGTACCGGTTCGATTCCGGTCTCGGGCACCACCCTCCTCGCAACACTTCTGCTGGACAAACCGCGCGCAGGCGCGGCAAGCTTGGACGTCGAGGCGCCGCCCCCAGCGCGCCGCCCGATAGGCCGGGAGCCGTCCATGTGTTCGCACTATCAGACGCTGAAAGACGCCGAACTGCTGCTGCAGAAGTTCGGCGTGCGCCGCAAACCCGCCGCCATCGGCAAGTACGACATGTGGCCTCGTTATGAAGGGCTGTTCGTGCGCCGCCCGCCCGAACACGACGCGGGCGACGATGCGGTCCCGGAACGCGAGGCGGTCACCGGCCGCTGGGGCTTGATCAGCGCCATGACCCGCATGGGCGGCCTGGACCGCGCCAGGAAGCTGTCCACCTTCAACGCCCGCGCCGAGACGGCCGCCGCGTCCTACACCTTCGGCAACGCGTGGCACCGCGCGCAACGCTGCATCATTCCCGCCGACGCGATCTTCGAACCTGACTGGACCTCCGGCAAGGCCGTGGCCATCCGCTTCACCCGCGCCGACGGCAATCCCTTGGGCATCGCCGGGCTGTGGGACAGATATCGCGATGCGGCGGGGCAATGGCACGAGAGCTACACCATGCTCACCATCAACGCCGACAACGATCCCCTCTTCTGCCGATATCATCAGCCCAACACGGAAAAACGCATGGTGGTCGTCCTGCCCGAAGGCGCCTACGGCGACTGGCTGACTGCCGGGGTGGAGCAAAGCCGTGAAATGCTGGCGCCATTTCCGGCGGAACTGCTGACAGCCACGGCGCTGGGGGTGATTGCGTCTTGACCCGTCCGGCATCGCTTCCAAAAAAACACTATCCTTCTGCCTCGCCTTCTATTTCCACGCCCGCCCGGCGTCCGATGGCGCACAGTTCTTGCAAACCGTGTGCGCGCTTCCCGGGCCCGCGACCGAACCGATCTTGAGCTTGCCCCCCGCCTCTCCCCCCTTCATCGTCCTGGACGCCTGTGTCCTCATGTCTGGCATCTTGCGCCGCCTGTTGTTGCGGCTGGCCGAGGCCGGGGTGTTCCAGCCCGTCTGGACCGAGCGTATCGGCGAGGAATGGCGCCGCAACGCGTGCCGGATCTGGGACATTCCGCCCGAGGTGATGGCTGACTTCTGGACGGACATGAATGCGCGGTTTCCGGCGGCCATGGAATCGGACACGCAGGTCTATGAAGCGTCGCTGCGATACAGCGACCCCAAGGATTTTCACGTGATCGCGGCCGGGCTGGCGCGGCGCGCGCGCTGCGGGCTGCCGCAGACGCCGACCGTCCAGGTGCTGACGTGGAATCTCAAGGACTTCAACCGTTCCGAGCTGCGCCGCCAGGGCCTGGACGTCTACAACCCGGACCGGATGCTGGTGCAGTGGTGGCACGCGGGGTCCGAAAACATGCAGGATGCGATCGCGCAGATTCCGGCGGACTATGTCGCGCTGGGCCGCGACCCGGAGCCGTTGACGGCAACCCTGCATCGGGAACGCCTGTACGGCCTGAAGAGCCTGGTGGCCCGGCAATAAAAAAAGGGCCTGGCCGGCTTGCGCCGAACCAGACCCGGAGCCAACCGGATCCTAAACCTCAGTCGACCTCGACGAAGGCTTCGTCGCGCTTCTTGCGCAACGCGGGCAATGCCACCAGCACCAGCAGGATCGCGGCAAGCGCGAGCAGCGTGGCCGAGAGCGGGCGCGTGACAAAGGTGGAGAATTCGCCGCGCGACAGCAGCAGCGCCCGGCGGAAGTTTTCTTCCATCATGGGCCCCAGCACCAGCCCGAGCAGCAACGGCGCGCCCTCGCAACCCAGCTTGCTCCACACGTAGCCGATGATCCCGAAGATGGCGAACATGAAGATGTCGAAGGCGTTGTAGTTCAGTGAATACACCCCGATCGTGCAGAACACCAGGATCGCGGGAAACAGCATGCGGTACGGCACGCGCAGCAGTTTGACCCAGATGCCGATCAGCGGCAGGTTCAGCACCACCAGCATCAGGTTGCCGATCCACATCGAGGCGATCAGCCCCCAGAACAGCTCGGGGTGGCTGGACATGACCTGCGGTCCCGGCTGGATGTTGTGGATGGTCATCGCGCCCACCATCAACGCCATCACCGCGTTACCGGGGATGCCCAGGGTCAGCAGCGGGATGAACGAGGTCTGCGCGCCCGCGTTGTTGGCGGATTCAGGACCGGCCAGCCCCGCGGGATGGCCCTTGCCGAAGCGTTGCGGCTCTTTCGAGAGCTTCTTTTCCAGCGTGTAGGACGCGAACGCCGACAGCACCGAACCGCCGCCCGGCAGGATGCCCAGCGCCGAGCCCAGGGCCGTGCCGCGCACGATGGCCGGCGCGGCCTCGCGGAACTCCTGGCGGCTGGGATACAGCGATCCCACCTTGTCGGTGATCTCGACCCGGTTCTCCTTGAGTTCCAGGTTGCTCATGATTTCCGACAGGCCGAACACGCCCATGGCCACGATGGCGAAGTCGATGCCGTCCTGCAGTTCGGGAATGCTGAAGTCGTAGCGCGCAACGCCCGAGTTCACGTCGGTGCCGACCATGCCCAGCAGCAACCCGAGCAGGATCATGCAGATGGCCTTGGGCAGCGAGCCCGACGCCAGCACCACGGCGCCGATCAGGCCCAG
>JAEYVD010000697.1 GCA_023432075.1 Pseudomonadota bacterium
TCGTGCCGCCCAAGCGGCAGATCCTGCGCGATATCTCGCTTTCGTTTTTTCCTGGCGCCAAGATCGGCGTGCTGGGCCTGAACGGCTCGGGCAAGTCGACGCTGCTGAAGATCATGGCGGGCGTCGATCGCGAGATCGAAGGCGAAGCCGTGCCCATGCCTGGCCTGAACATCGGCTACCTGCCGCAGGAACCGCAGCTCAATCCCGAGCACACGGTCCGCCAGGCCGTCGAGGAAGGCCTGGGCGCCGTCGTCACCGCCAAGAAGCGCCTGGACGAGGTCTACGCCGCGTATGCGGAACCCGACGCTGACTTCGATGCGCTGGCCGCTGAACAGGCCGAACTCGAAGCCATCATCGCCGCCGCCGCTTCCAGCGGCGCGGACGACATCGAACACCAGATGGAAATCGCCGCCGATGCGCTGCGCCTGCCGCCCTGGGACGCCATCGTCGGCAAGCTGTCCGGCGGTGAAAAGCGCCGCGTGGCCCTGTGCCGCCTGCTGCTGTCCAAGCCCGACATGCTGCTGCTGGACGAGCCCACCAACCACTTGGACGCCGAAAGCGTGGAGTGGCTGGAGCAATTCCTGCACAAGTTCCCCGGCACCGTTGTCGGCGTGACTCACGATCGCTACTTCCTGGACAACGCGGCGGAATGGATCCTGGAACTGGACCGCGGCTACGGCATCCCCTGGAAGGGCAACTACAGCTCGTGGCTCGAACAGAAGGAAGACCGCCTCAAGCAGGAAGAGTCCTCCGAATCCGCGCGCCAGAAGACCATCAAGAAGGAACTGGAGTGGGTGCGCCAGAACCCGAAGGGCCGCCAGGCCAAGGCCAAGGCGCGTCTGGCGCGTTTCGAGGAACTGTCTTCCTACGAATACCAGAAGCGCAACGAAACCCAGGAAATCTTCATTCCCGTGGGCGAGCGCCTGGGCAACGAGGTCATCGAGTTCAACAACGTCAGCAAGGCCTACGGCGACCGCCTGCTGATCGACAATCTCAGCTTCAAGGTGCCGCCGGGCGCCATCGTCGGCATCATCGGCGCGAACGGCGCCGGTAAGTCCACGCTGTTCCGCATGATCGCCGGCCGCGAGCAGCCGGATTCGGGCGAAGTGAAGATCGGCCAGACCGTCAAGCTGGCGTACGTCGACCAGTCGCGCGACGCGCTGGAAGACAAGAAGACGGTGTTCGACGCGGTGGCCGACGGCGCTGACCTCCTGACCGTGGGCAAGTTCGAAATGTCGTCGCGCGCCTATCTGGGCCGCTTCAACTTCAAGGGCGGCGACCAGAACAAGGTCGTGGGCCAGCTCTCGGGCGGCGAACGCGGCCGCCTGCACATGGCCAAGACGCTGATCGCCGGCGGCAACGTTCTGCTGCTTGACGAACCGTCCAACGACCTCGACGTCGAAACGCTGCGCGCCCTGGAAGACGCGCTGCTCGAGTTCCCGGGCAGCGTCATGGTCATCAGCCACGATCGCTGGTTCCTGGACCGTATCGCCACGCACATCCTTGCGTTCGAAGGCGATTCGCAAGTGGTGTTCTTTGACGGCAACTACCAGGAATACGAAGCCGACAAGAAGCGCCGCCTGGGCGAAGAGGGCGCCAAGCCCAAGCGCCTGCGCTACAAGGCGCTGAAGTAAAAAGACGAAAGCCGATTCCTCTGGTGTCTGACACCCAGGTGGCACAGCGGTCAATTCAAGACGCCGCCGCAAGGGTGTCAGACACCAGCCAGTAGGAATACACGCCAAGCATCCCGGCCAAGCGCCGGGATTTTTTTCGGCCAGGCGTTATGCTGACAGCTTGTCCTGGGAGTCCTCACCATGCTGCTGTCCGCCTCCGATTCCACCCTGCTGATCGTCGACATGCAGGGCCGTCTGATGCCTGTCATCCACGATGGCGATGCCGTGCTCAATGCCGCACACAAGCTGGCGCAGGCGGCGCGGTTGCTGGATGTGCCGGTCGTGGCCACCGAGCATCACAGCAAAATGCTCGGGGTCACGGTCGACCCGTTGCGCGAACTGGTCCAGGCCACCTTCCAGAAGATGCACTTTTCATCGGCCCGCGAACCGGGTTTCGACGGCTGGCTGCCGGCCTCGCGCCGCACGGTGCTGGTGGCGGGCTGCGAGGCGCACATCTGCGTGCTGCAAACCGTCATCGGACTCGTGGAGCTGGGCTATCAGGCCGTGCTGGTCGCGGATGCGGCTGGTTCGCGCAAGTCCTCGGACCATCATGCCGCGTTGCGCCGCGCCCGCGCGCACGGCGCGGAAATCGTCACGTCGGAAATGGCGATTTTCGAATGGATGGAGACCTGCGAGCACCCGCGCTTTCGCGACGTGTTACGTCTGGTCAAATAGCGGCCCGCGCCTGCAACATCGTCCCCAGGGAAGCGCAACGATTTGCTCTCCCTTTGACACAATTCCTGGGCAAACCTAACACCATGTCCCCGGATATTTTGCGATCCTGAAGGCTCCTAACCCCAAAAAGGTCCGCGCGCTCGCGTTTGGGTTCACCG
>JAEYVD010000702.1 GCA_023432075.1 Pseudomonadota bacterium
CAAGGCCAATGACGCCATCAAGCGCATTGCCGAACAGGAAAACTACGACCTGATCATCCAGGACGCGGTGACGGTCAACCCGCGCATCGACATCACCGACAAGGTGATCCAGAGCCTGGGCAAGTAAGCGATCCCCGTCTAGTCATGCCGGTTTTACTGGATCTTGCCCGCGCGCCGACACTTGAAGCATTGTTGAGCGCCGCCAATACCCAGGGTATGGACTGGCGTATCAGTGCGGTTCCCGGTGCAGACCCCATGCGGGTCTGCGGCATCGGGACCCTGTCTTCGGCCGGCCCCCAGGAAATCACTTTCCTGTCCAATCCCCGTTACCAAAGCCAGCTTGGCGTCACCGGAGCGGGGGCGGTCATCGTCTCCACCGAGGTCGCCGAGGCGCTCGAAGCCCAGGGCAGCGACCACCCGCCATTCGCGCTGGTCGTCTGCAAGCATCCCTATCTGCTTTACGCGCGCGTGGCGCAGTGGTTCGACACGGCCCGCAGACCCGCCTTGCCCGCTGAGACCCATCCCTCTGCCGTGGTTGCGCCCGACGCGATCATCGGAGAGGGCGTGCGCATCGGTCCGAACTGCGTCGTCGAATCCGGCGTGCGCATCGGGCGCGGCACGGTGCTGGGGCCGGGTTGCGTCATCGGCGCCGGATCGTCCATCGGGCCTGACGGCCGGCTGCATGCCAACGTCACGCTATACGAAGGCGTCAAGATCGGCGCCCGGGTCATCCTGCACAGCGGTTCGGTGCTGGGCGCTGACGGCTTCGGCTTCGCGCCGGATCCTTCGCTGGGCAAGGGCGCCTGGGGCAAGATTCCGCAGTTTGGCGGGGTTTCGCTGGGTGACGACGTCGAAATCGGGGCCAACACCACCGTTGATCGCGGCGCGCTCGAGGACACCGTCCTGGCGGACGGCGTGAAGCTCGACAACCAGATCATGATCGGCCACAACTGCCGCATCGGCGCGCATACCGCGATGGCGGCCTGCGTGGGCGTGGCGGGGTCGACGACCATCGGCGAGCGCTGCACGATCGGCGGCGCCGCAATGCTCTCGGGCCACCTGGTGCTGGGCGACGACGTACATATTTCGGGCGGCACGGCTGTGACGTCCAATATTTCCAAGCCTGGCCGCTATACCGGGGTCTTCCCGTACGCGGAGCATGGCGAATGGCAGCGCAATGCCGCCGTGATACAACAGTTGGCGCAATTGCGTCGCCGCGTGCGCACGCTGGAAAAGGACTAGGGCGCGTTCGCCGCCCTGGCGCGCCCGCGCCGCCACATTATTTAATTTCGCAGGAACGCATAGAAAAATGGAACTCGACATCAAGGGGATCATGGAGAGGCTGCCGCATCGCTACCCGATGCTGCTGATTGACCGTGTCGTGGAAATGGTGCCTGGCAAGTCCATCGTCGCCATCAAGAACGTCTCGATCAACGAGCCGTTTTTCAACGGTCACTTTCCTCACCATCCGGTGATGCCGGGCGTGCTCATCGTTGAAGCCATGGCCCAGGCCTCGGCGCTGTTCTCGTTCACGGACGAGAACGGCGGCCTCAAGTGCGAAGGCGCCAAGACCGCCTATTACCTGGTCGGCATCGACGGCGCGCGCTTTCGCCGCCCCGTCGTCCCGGGCGACCAGCTGCGCATCGAGGTCGAAGCGGAACGCTTGAGCCGCAGCATCTGTAAGTATCAAGCACGCGCGACGGTCGACGGTCAGGAAGTGGCATCGGCCAAGCTGATGTGCGCGATTCGCAGCCTGGAAGAGTAAATGGCAGGAAACATCCATCCCACCGCTGTTGTCGATCCGGCGGCAAAAATCGACCCGACCGTGGTCATCGGCCCGTTCGCAGTGGTGGGGCCCGATGTGACCATCGGTGCGGGGACCGAGATCGGCCCGTACTGCATGATCGACGGTGTGACCACCATCGGTCGCGACAACCGCTTCTACCGTTATTGCTCCATCGGCGGCATGCCGCAGGACAAGAAGTACGCGGGCGAGCCCACGCGCCTGACGATCGGCGACCGCAACACGGTGCGCGAATTCGTCACGCTCAATACCGGCACGAAGCAGGATGGCGGCGAAACGACGCTGGGCGACGACAACTGGATCATGGCCTACGTTCACGTCGCCCATGACTGCCACATCGGCAGCAACACGATCCTGGCCAATTCGGTGCAGCTTGGCGGCCACGTGCACGTGGGCGACTGGGCGATCATCGGGGGTCTGACCGGCGTGCACCAGTTCTCGCGCGTGGGCGCGCACACCATGACGGGCGGCAACAGCTCCCTCATGCAGGACACCCCGCCTTTCGTGCTGGCGGCCGGCAACCCGTGCCGTCCGGTCGGCGTCAACGTCGAAGGCCTGAAGCGCCGCGGATTTTCCGCGGCTTCGATTTCGGCCCTGCGCGAAGCCTACAAGATCATCTACCGCCGGGGTCTGTCCCTGGACGCTGCGCGCGCCGAACTGCGCGAGCGCCAGCAAGCCATCCCTGAAGCCGCGGAACATCTGCAGACGCTGCTGGACTTCCTGGACGTCGCCTCCCGCGGCATCATCCGCCCATGAGCGCTCGGATCGGCATGGTGGCCGGCGAGCCTTCGGGCGACCTGCTGGCCGGACGCATCATTGCCGGTCTGCAAGCGCGCGACAACGGCGTGCGGTGCGAAGGCATCGGCGGACCGCAGATGCAGGCGCGCGACTTCGACACCTGGCATCCGATGCACGCGCTGACGGTGTTTGGGTACGTGGACGCGCTCAAGCGCCTGCCCAGCCTGCTGGCCACGTACCGCGACGTCAAGCGCCGCTGGCTCGCCGAGCCGCCGTCCGTCTTCGTGGGCATCGACGCGCCCGACTTCAACCTGCGGCTGGAGCATCAACTGCGGCAGGCCGGTACGCCGACGGTGCATTTCGTCGGCCCCTCGATCTGGGCCTGGCGCTACGAGCGCATTCACAAGATCCGCGAATCGGTATCGCACATGCTGGTGCTGTTTCCGTTCGAGGAAGAGATCTACCGCAAGGAAGGCATTCCGGTGACGTACGTGGGCCATCCGCTGGCCGGCGCCGTGCCGATGCAGCCGGATCGCGCGGCCGCTCGCGAGCGCCTGGGCATCGATCAGAACGCCCGGGTGCTGGCCATCCTGCCCGGCAGCCGGTCTTCCGAGATCCGCCTGCTCGCGCCGCGCTTTCTGCAGGCGGCCCAGCAACTGCTGAAGAAGGATCCGGCCCTGCAGTGCATCGTGCCCATGGTCAACGACCAGCGGCGGGCCGAGTTCCTGGAAATCTTGGCTCAGCATCCGGTGCCGGGACTGCGCTGCGTCACCGCGCACGACCTGCACGGCGAGGGGGGCGACCGCAAGGCGCCGGTGGCCTGGTCCGTCATGGAGGCCGCCACGGCGGTTCTCGTCGCCAGCGGCACCGCCACGCTGGAGACGGCGTTGTTCAAACGGCCGATGGTCATCTCCTATGTGTTGTCGCCCTGGATGCGGCGCATCATGGCGTGGAAGTCTGGCCAGCAGCGCCCGTACCTGCCGTGGGTGGGCCTGCCCAACGTGCTGCTGCGCGACTTTGTCGTGCCCGAGCTTTTGCAGGACGACGCGACGCCCGATAAACTGGCCGAAGCGACTTGGCAGGCGTTGACCGACGACGCCCTGATCGCACGCGTGGAGGCCCGTTTCACCGCCATGCACCAAGACCTGTTGCGCGATACGCCGGCGCTGGCCGCGCAGGCGATCCTGGAGGTGGCCGATGGAGCAGCCTGAGCTTTTCGTGGCGCCGGAGCAGCCCGCGCTGCTGACCGCGGGCGTCGACGAGGCGGGCCGCGGTCCGCTCGCGGGCGAGGTCTATGCGGCGGCGGTCATTCTCGATCCGTCGCGTTTCATTGACGGCCTGGCTGACTCCAAGGTGCTCACCGCCTTGCGCCGCGAGGAACTGGCGCTGCGGATCAAGGAGCAGGCGCTTGCCTGGTGCATCGCCAGCGCCACCGTCGCGGAAATCGACAGCCTGAATATCCTGCGCGCCACCATGCTGGCGATGCAGCGTGCGGTGCAGGGCCTGGCCACCGTGCCGCAACTGGCGCTGGTCGACGGCAATCAGGCGCCCAAACTGCGCTGCACCGTGCAGACCGTCATCAAGGGCGATGCGCTGGTGCCTGCGATCTCGGCCGCATCCATCCTTGCCAAGACCGCGCGCGACGCCGACCTGCTGCGTCTGCATGCGCTGTATCCGCAATACGCGTTCGACCAGCACAAGGGCTACGGCACGGCGCTGCATCTGCAACGGCTGCGCGAGCACGGCCCGTGCGCCGAACATCGGCGCAGCTTCGCGCCCATCAAGGCCTTCGGCCTGGCTTCATGAAGCACATCAGTTCCCGGGATAATCCGGCGGTCAAGGCGCTGGTCAGGCTGGCTGGCACTGCAGGCAAGCGGGGCGCTCCGGTGCTGCTGGATGGCGTGCACCTTTGCCAGGCGTGGTTGCAGCATCACGGCGCGCCGGATCGGGCGATCTTCGACGTGGACCGCTTGTCCCAGCCGGACATCGCGGCGCTTGCCGCGGCCGTGCCGGACAGCGTCAGCCTCGCGCTGGACGCGCGTTTGATGCAGGCCGTGGCTGCTGTGGAAAGTGGGCAGGGCGTCGCCTTCCTGGTCACGCCGCCGGTGCCGGCGCTGCCCGAACAGGTGGATGAAACCTGTGTCCTGTTCGACCGAATCCAGGACCCCGGCAATGTGGGCACCTTGTTGCGCACGTGCGCCGCGGCCGGCATCAAGCGGGTATTTCTTGCGACAGGCTCGGCGGCTGCCTGGTCGCCCAAAGTGCTACGCAGCGGCCAAGGCGCGCATTTTGCGCTGGATATCCACGAGCACGTCGATCTCGCGGCCTTGCTGCCGCGCTTGCGGGTGCCGCTGGTGGCAACGGCGCTGGACGGCTCGCGCGACCTTTATGCTGATCGGCTGCCTGAGCGGTGCGCGTGGGTGTTTGGACACGAAGGCCAGGGCGTGGCGCCCGCGCTGTTGGGCGCTGCCAGTCTGAAGGTGCGCATTGACCACGACGCCGCCGCCGTCGAGTCGCTGAACGTCGGCGCCGCCGCGGCAATCTGCCTGTTCGAGCAGCGCCGGCAGGCAAGCCTGCGCCACCCCGCCTGATCCGACCGCAGGATCCCCGCTTTTCTGCCGATTGAAGGGCGAATCTGCCCCCTATACTGCCGCGTTTGTGCAACGTGGGCAGCGCGATGACGCTGTCCGCATTTCGAGCCCGGGGAGGGGACACGTGAAGCACTGGATCAAACTGGGCCTGGCCGCACTGGGCGCCGCAACCTTGCTGGCGGGCTGCGCCGGGCCCCGGTATGGCGACGTGTCGGCCAAGATTTCCGCGCTAGCGCCGGGCGAAGGACGGATCTATTTCTACCAGCCCAAGTCGTCCAATGGCGACAAGGTGCAGCATCCCGCCATCCTGGTGGACAACGCCCGCGTCGGCAAGTCCAAGGCAGGCCACTTCTTTTTCGTGGACCGGTCGGCCGGGACGCTTGATGTGATCACGGCAACGGACCGCAAGGAGCGCAAGGACCCGCTGGTTGTGCCGCTTGCGGCGGGGCAGACGCAGTACGTTCGGGTGGATATCGCGGGCGGCAAGCAGGTGCTGCGTCTGGAGGAATCGGCCGAGACCGCGCAGCAAGCGCTGGCCGATTTGCGCTACTGGGGCGCGGGCCACCGCGAGCGTGAAGCGTTGCGCTATTGAAACCAGATACGTTTTGTAGATTTCTGATGCACCCCTATACTTACGCACTTCGTTCGTTGCCGGGGTATCCATGGTGTCGTCGGTCGTTCCGAAAATCGCGGGCGTGGCCCGCGTCGGCAGGTTTGCCGTGTGGGCCTTTGCGGGCATGCTCTCCTTGAGCGCTTGCATGTCCGTGTCGACACAGCGGGCCAACCTGGTGCCCGTGGCGCCGGCCGACCCGGTCAACGTGATCCAGCTGTCGCGCCTGGTCACCGCCCAGCTTCCCAATGACAGCATCGCGAATCTGCCGGCCGCGTCGCAATGGCAGCGTGTGGGCGCGTTGCCGCAGGGCGACGTCTATCGTTCGCTGGGCGGCCTGTTCACGGTCCAGACGCGGCGCCAGGGCGAAGCCTACATCGTGGCGTCGTCGGGAAAGCTCGTCGGGTTTTACCTGCCCGGTGAAACGGCCTATCTGCCGTTGAATCGTCCCGTCACCCTGCCTGTGGAGAGGCGTCAGTGAAGATCTGGCTGAAATGGGCGGCGATGGCCGCGACCCTGGTTGCATTGGCCGGATGCGCCGGCGCGCAGTACCAGTCCTTGCAGGGACGCATGCCGCCCATCGAGCAAGGCAATGGGCGCATCTACTTCTACCAGCCGCAGACCTCGGCCGTTGCATCGGCGCAGCAAAAGCTGCGCGTGAACCAGGATGTCGTCGGCCGCAACAAACCAGGCAGCTTCTTTTTCGTGGACCGCCCGGCGGGAAGCTACGTCGTGACCAACCTGTATTGGACGGGCGACGGCGTGAGTTTCAAGCTTGATCCCGGACAGACGCGCTATGTGCGCATCACGGCCGAATCGCTGGGCAGCACGGGCGTGGTGGGCAAGCTGTCCATGGAGCTGGTGGATCCCCCCGAAGTCGCCGAAACCGAGCTCCTGAAAATGCGCTATTGGGGCGCGGCTTCACCCGAGCAGGTTCCTGGCTTGCGTTAGATCCAATCTGAAGAGAAAACCATGAAAAGCAGTTTGAAGATGATGGCCGCCGCCGCGCTGGGCGCCGCCTTGTTGGCCGGTTGCGGCGGTCCCCGCTACAAGGATGTCGCGGGCACCATCCCCATCATGGTCCCGGACACCGGGCGCATCTATTTCTACCAGCCGCCTGCGCCCGTGGGCGTGGTATCGAATCAACCGTATCTGCGCGTCAATGGCGTGAAAGTCGGCCGGTCCAAGCCGGGCAGCTTTTTCTACGTGAACCGTCCGGCGGGCAAGTACGAGATCGATACGCTGCGGGACGGCGAGTCCCTGACGTTTGACCTGGCGCCGGGACAGACGCGGTACGTGCGCCTGAGCATCGAGGGCGCAACCGGAAATGCCGCCAGCGTGGGGCGGCAGGACATGCGCCTGCAGGAATCCGAAACGGTTGCGCAGCAGGAGATGTCGCCGCTGAAGTACTGGGGCGCGGGATCGCGCGAGCGCGTAAAGTTGCGTCCCTGATTGTTCGCTGGCCGAATGCGCCGGCCAAACAAGGGCGCGCCTGGGCGCGCCCTTTTTATTTACCCGCGATCCAGTCCGACTTCCTGCAAGACCGTGGTCGCGATCTCCTCGATCGATTTTGTCGTGCTGGACAGCCACGAAATGCCCTCGCGGCGCATCATGCGCTCGGCTTCCGCGACTTCGTAGCGGCATTGCTCCAGCTGCGCATAGCGGCTGTTGGGGCGGCGCTCGTTGCGCACTTCCGCCAGGCGCTCGGGCTGGATCGACAGGCCGAACAGCTTGCCCCGGTGCGGCGCGATGGTGGAGGGCAGGGTGCCACGTTCGAAGTCGTCGGGCGTGAGCGGGAAATTCGCGGCCTTGATGGCGTATTGCATCGCCAGATACAGACTGGTGGGCGTCTTGCCGCAGCGCGAGACCCCGACGAGGATCACGTCGGCCTGATCGAGCTGGTTCACGAACTGGCCATCGTCATGCGCCAGGCTGAAGTTGATGGCGTCGATCCGGTTCCGGTATTTTTCCGAGTTGGCCTGCATATGCGAGCGGCCGATGGAGTGGCTGGACTTCAAGCCCAGCGCCTGTTCGATGTGGCTGACGAAGGTGCCGAACAGATCCAGGAAAATGCCGTTCGCCTGGCGAACGCGGGCCAGGATTTCAGGGTTGACCAGGGTGCTGAAAACGATGGGCGGCACGCCCGCATCCTGGGCGCTGCGATCGATCCGCATGGCGACTTCCGCGGCCTTTTCAAGCGTGTCCACGAAAGGCAGGCGGATGGGCTTGAAATTGACCTCCTCGAACTGCGAAAGTACTGACTGGCTGAAGGTTTCCGCGGTGATGCCGGTACTGTCGGAAACGATGTATACCGTGCGTACGATAGGGGTAGATGTCATGTGTAAAAAATTCCAACCAGGCAGATGGCCGGACGTACTCCACCGAGTACAATCAGGCCCCTATAAGTCACCCCAAGGGCGGTCCAAGGCCAGTTTGGTCAGCGTCTGAAAAGCACCTTCTGCAACTGCCGGAAAACGCATTTCTCCGGCAGCTAGAACAGCGCATTTCATCCATTGACCAAACTCGCTTTCATTCCATTGTAAAAGGTGACTTCAATGTCGTATGTTGTTTTGTTCGAGCAGCTCCGCATGACGGACGTGGACTCGGTAGGAGGCAAGAACGCATCTCTTGGCGAAATGATCAGCCAGCTGTCTGGCGCGGGCGTCCGCGTGCCGGGCGGCTTTGCCACGACCGCAGATGCCTTTCGCGATTTCCTGAAGGCCTCGGGCCTGGACAAGCGGATCGCTGAACGCCTGACCACGCTGAACCCGGAAGACGTGCGCGAACTGGCTACCGCCGGTGCGCAGATCCGCCAATGGATCGTCGAGGCGCCGTTCTCGCCGGAATTCGAATCGCAGATCCGCGAAGCCTTCGCCAAGCTCGACGCCGATGGCAAGGGCTCGTTCGCCGTGCGCTCGTCCGCTACGGCCGAAGACCTGCCCGACGCCTCGTTCGCCGGCCAGCAAGAGACCTTCCTGAACGTGGTGGGCATCGACGACGTGCTGGACAAGATCCGCCACGTGTTCGCGTCGCTGTACAACGACCGCGCCATTTCCTATCGCGTGCACAAGGGCTACGCCCATGCCGACGTCGCTTTGTCGGCCGGCATCCAGCGCATGGTGCGTTCCGACAAGGGCAGCGCCGGCGTCATGTTCACCATCGACACCGAATCGGGCTTCCAGGATGTGGTGTTCATCACCTCGTCCTACGGCCTGGGCGAAACCGTTGTGCAGGGCGCCGTCAACCCTGACGAGTTCTACGTCTTCAAGCCCACGCTGGCGCAAGGCCACTATCCCATCGTCGGCCGCCGCATTGGCTCCAAGCTCATCAAGATGGAATTCGATCCCGAGCGCCCCGAAGGCCGTGCCGTGCGCACGGTGGACGTGCCCGTGTCCGAGCGCAACCGCTATTCGCTGACCGACGACGAGGTCAATGAACTGGCCCGCTACGCCGTCATCATCGAAAAGCACTACCAGCGTCCGATGGACATCGAGTGGGGCCGCGACGGCGTGGACGGCAAGATCTACATCCTGCAGGCGCGCCCCGAAACGGTGAAGTCGCAGCAGGGCGCCAATGACGTGCAGCAGCGCTACCGCCTGAAGGCGACCGGCCAGGTCCTGATCACCGGCCGTGCCATCGGCCAGAAGATCGGTTCGGGTCCCGTGCGCGTGGTGGGCGACATCTCCGACATGGACAAGGTCCAGCCGGGCGACGTGCTGGTCACCGACATGACGGATCCCAACTGGGAACCTGTGATGAAGCGCGCCTCGGCCATCGTGACGAACCGCGGCGGCCGTACGTGCCACGCCGCGATCATCGCGCGTGAACTGGGCATTCCGGCGGTGGTGGGCTGCGGCAACGCGACCGACCTGCTCAAGGAAGGCCAGGCCGTGACCGTGTCCTGCGCCGAAGGCGACGAGGGCCGCATCTATGACGGCCTGATCGAGACCGAAGTCGAGGAAGTGCGCCGTGGCGATATGCCCGCCATCGATCTGAAGATCATGATGAACGTGGGCAACCCGCAGCTGGCGTTCGACTTCGCCCAGATCCCGAACGGCGGCGTCGGCCTGGCTCGCCTGGAATTCATCATCAATAACAACATCGGCATCCACCCGAAGGCAGTCCTGGACTACCCGAACGTGGACGGCGAGCTGAAGAAGGCCGTGGAATCGGCCGCTCGCGGCCATGCTAGCCCGCGCGCCTTCTTCGTCGAGAAGATGGCCGAAGGCGTGGCGACGATTGCCGCCGCCTTCTACCCGAAGCCGGTCATCGTGCGCATGTCGGACTTCAAGTCCAACGAGTACCGCAAGCTGGTGGGCGGCTCGCGCTACGAGCCCGAGGAAGAGAACCCCATGCTGGGCTTCCGCGGCGCGTCGCGCTACATCGCCGAAGACTTCGCCGAGTGCTTCCGCATGGAGTGCGAAGCGCTCAAGAAGGTTCGCGATGAAATGGGCCTGACGAACGTCGAGATCATGGTGCCGTTCGTGCGTACGGTGGGTCAGGCGGAGAAGGTCGTGAACCTGCTCGCCAAGCACGGCCTGGCGCGCGGCGAGAACGGCCTGAAGCTGATCATGATGTGCGAGGTCCCGTCCAACGCCATCCTGGCCGACGAGTTCCTGCAGTACTTCGACGGCTTCTCCATCGGCTCGAACGACATGACCCAGCTCACGCTGGGCCTGGATCGCGACTCGGGCATGGAGCTCTTGGCCGCCGACTTCGACGAGCGCGACGAAGCCGTCAAGTTCATGCTGCGCCGTGCGATCAAGGCTTGCCTGGCTGCCAACAAGTACGTCGGCATCTGCGGCCAAGGCCCCAGCGACCACCCGGACTTCGCGCAGTGGCTGAAGGACGAAGGCATCCTGTCGATGTCGCTGAATCCGGACACCGTTGTCGATACGTGGCAGCGCCTGGCCAAGAACTGATCGGCCAGTTGAACGAAAAACCCCGCGTCTTTTGGGACGCGGGGTTTTTTTTGGTTCATTGGACACGAAAGGGGGATGAAGAAGACGTATCCCGCCAATGTGGTGCGGGTGCGCAGCTGCGGTAAAAAATAGGGAGTCGGTCCTGCGGCCGGGTTCCGCAAGGCTTCGCGATGGTACCGGTAAAAACTAATACTCTTCTGATATCCAAAGAGAGGGGGGTGTGACGTAATGGAAGCGTATTCCATGCGCGTCCATTGCGATTCTCCATTTGCAGCGGACGCGTTCCTATAGTCGGACCGCGCGCTCATTGGCAGTGGGAGAGGTCTGTCGTTGCGGGAGCACGTCATGCCTATCCAATCCGATTTGCGTTTCACTTTCACGGTCGGCGACGAGTCTTTTGAAGTCGTCGAATTTACGTTGCAAGAAGGGTTGTCCCAGACCTTCGTGCTTGACGTGCAACTTGCCAGCGCCAATCTCGCCATTGACTTCGCCAATGTCCTGGACCGCGCCGCGCTGCTCGTCATCTGGCATGGCGGCACGCCAGTCCGTTACGTGCACGGTGCGGTTTCCTCCTTTGTCCAGGGAGAGACAGGCTTTCGGCGCACGCGCTATTCGGCTGTTGTCGAGCCCCGTCTGGCGCGCCTCGCGCTCAGTTCCGACTGGCGCATCTTTCAAGGCCTCACGGTCCCTCAGATCGCCGAAGCCGTGCTCAAGGCGCATGGCCTCACCCAGGACTATGAACAGCGCTGCACGACCGACCACCAGTCCCGCGAGTACTGCGTGCAAGCCGGCGATACGGACTACGACTTTGTCGAACGCATCATGCGTGAGGAAGGCTTCTTCTATTCCTTCCGTCATGGCGCCGAAGGGCATCAGCTTGTCCACAGCGATCGCCTCTTCATTCACGGCCGCGTGGGCGACGGGCCGGTGCAGTACAACCCCACGCCTGGCGGCGACCAGCCGCAGCCTGCGTTACGTCGCCTCGCGTACACCGAAAACGTGCGCACCGCGCGTCAGATGCAGCGCGATTACACCTTTCACCATCCGCGCTACACCCACCAACACAGCCGCGTTGGACGCGACCTGGACCATCAAGGCCGACGTTACGAACGCTACGACTACCCCGCCCGCGCCAAGTTCGACGAGGCCGGCAAGCCCTTCGCCGAGAACCGCCTGCGCGGCCATCGCCGCGATGCGCGCGTCGCGTTCGTTGAAGGCGATGACCCGCGGCTGCAACCGGGAATTTCATTCACGCTCGCCGGCCATCCGCGCGAGGACCTGAACCGCGGCTGGCGCCCGGTGCGTATCGTTCACCGCGGCACGCAGCACACCAGTCAGGCCGAGGAGAGCGCCGATGCCTCGCACGGCACGCATTACCACTACGAGGCCGAGCTAGTTCCGGACGACGCCGAGTGGCGCGCCGAACCGCTCCCCCGGCCGTGCATCGATGGTCCGCAGAACGCCATGGTGGTCGGCCCGCCCAACGAAGAGATCTATACCGACGAATATGGTCGCGTGAAGGTCCAGTTTCCCTGGGACCGTCTCGGCAACGAGGACGAACACAGTTCCTGCTGGATCCGCGTCTCGCAGGACATCGCCGGCGCTACGTGGGGGCACATGGCCATCCCGCGCATCGGTCAGGAAGTCATCGTCTCTTATTTCGACGGAGATCCGGACCAGCCCGTGATCACCGGCCGCGCCTACAACCGCCTGCAATTGCCACCCTACGAGCTGCCGCGCCACAAGACGCGGATGACCATCAAGACCAAGACCCACAAGGGAGAGGGATACAACGAACTGCGTTTCGAGGACGAAAAGGATCAGGAAGAAATCTACGTCCACGCGCAGAAAGACCAGAACATCCACGTCAACCACGACAAGTCGACGTTCGTGGGTCACGATCGCAGCGAGCAGGTCGAGCACGACGAAACCGTCACCATCGGCCACGATCGCAAGGAGACCGTGGGCAATGACGAACAGGTGAACATCGGCCAGGACCGGCGGCATGACGTCGGGCAGGATGACGACCTGACGGTGGGACGTAATCACACCATTCAAACCGCCAAGGACCGCACCGAGGAAGTCGGCAACAATCGCCGCGACAAGACGGTGGCCAATCATTGGGTGAGCATCGGCGGGCATCAGGAACACACCGTCGAGGGTCACGCCGAACTGCAGGCCGGCCAGGCGATCCGGCAGCGCACGAAGGTTTTTGAATCTCAAGCGGCGGATAGCCTGACCATCAAGGGACCGGGGGGAACCATTCGAATCGATGCCTCAGGTATCACGCTTGATGGGATCGCCATTCACATCAAGGGCCCGATGACGCAAAAGGTCGGAGGCAGCACTCACTCGATCTCCCTCGACGGTACGCCGGAACCTGGTGAACCCGTTTGTGTGGGGTGCCTGCTGAAAGCCATCGCGGAAGGTCGCAGCGTCGTGCGGTTCGAGAGATAGACCGCACATGAATCCATTTTTTGAAGGTGTCGTGAACGAACTGCGTCGGCTCCCCGATCATGGGCTAACCACCATCATTGAAATGGCTCGCCTGAAAGCCGATGTCCGAAGTCAGCTCGTGGAACGGTTCTCTGGATGGCCGCTGCTGCTGCAGCGAGAGCTGGAGAATCTCCGCGAGGTTGGGCCATGGCTGTTTGCCCCCTCAGCCAAGAACGACCTGCAAGGACAGTACGACTTTCTCTGCGACGCGACGGACATCGCCGGAGACGCAATCTGTGGCTGGCTGAGCAGCGCCATGTCCCCGCCTCAGTTGGCCGAGCACCTTGGCCATGCCACGACAGCGAAGGGCCCGGATGGCGTTACCTATTTGCTGCGCTTTCATACGGAACAGGCCTTTCCCGTGCTCCACGCACGCCAGGATCTACCAGGGATCGCCGACTGGCTGGCGCCGGTTCGATCATGGTGGATTGTGTTTCCCCATCAAGCGCGCAAGTCCTGGAAACACTTCTCAGGTCAAGGCTTGGCCACGTCGTGTCGTTCGCCAGCCATTGAACTGGACCAGTCGTGCTGGGAGGCGCTTGCGGGCGACCCGCTCACCTACCGTCTGGCTGAGCAGCTTCGGATACCGCTCGAACGAAAGGGCGAGCTCGAAAACTGCCACGGCACCAGGATCGGTCTCGTCCATAACTTATTGGCTGAAGCGGATCGGATCGGTTTGAGCCGGCAGGACGACCGCATCGACTACGTGACCCTGATGGCGTTGCAAGGCAAGGCGTTAGCGGGTTCGGCGGCATGGAACGACGCATTGCAAGCAGCGCAAACGCTGCGCGAACCCCTGGCGCAGGCCCTCCGAATGCGCATACATGGAAAAAAAGGTTAAGGACTTCGATGTTCGGTTGGAATGACACCTTTAATCAATGTGCGGAGAATCGCACGCTCCTCGATGAAATATTGACTCGGGGGGCGGAGGTGACTTGCACTCGCACCTTCACTATCCTTCCGTTGCGGTATGGCGCCGTGGGAGGTAGCGCCGACCAGCGCAAACTGCTTCCTACCTTGCCTCAGCATTTGAATAAGCCCAGCAAAGTGGGCAAGCTAAGCGAGTCGGCATACGCCATTCGTCCGCTGCGCCAGGGGTTTCTGTACGTCCTGGTGCACCGCTTGAGCGCGGGGATCTACGAATGGCACAGCCAGTATCGGGTATCCGAAGCCGGAACGCTCAGCTACATGGATGCTGAGGAACCGTGGAAGCCGAAATCCCCTGCGGGGCAGGGCATGGATGCATTCACCGGGTGGAAGTGGATGTTTAAGGTCCATGACGTAGACGACATCAAGGATCTTCGCCTGCTCTTTAGCCCATGCCCGCTAACCAAGGAAATGTTGCGCAGATACCGCTCGCTCCCAGCAAGCAGGGACAAGTTGTTGTCGGTGGACATCGCCAAACTTGCGTCGCTGCGTCCCGAGGAAATGGATTGTGTCCGACCGCAAGACGGTGTTCTGACATTCGACGGACTTGATTGCGTGGCGGACTTCGCGGCAATTAACCAACCCCGATTAAATACTCTGCTCAAAGCGCAGGCTTTCAATCCTCTTGCGCCACCGCTGCAGGCCACGCAGGCAGAAATGCGGCCCACGGCCGCGCACAAGCGATTCCGTGGCGCGGCCATCGTATTGAATGACGCTCTCGGTGTTACTCAAGAGCTGAACGCCTGGCGAAATGCGGGTATCGAAGCACTAGACGCGTTCATGGCATATGAGGACGGCGAAAAGCTCACCAACCATCGCAAGTTCACGATCGCTTTCGGCATTGAAAATATCAGGAAACTCGTTGAGGACGAAGCTGAGAAGCGCTACTACCAAGAGCAGCAGGACTACGGCGTGCGCTACTCGGATCGCGGGTACGAGATGAGCAACAGCCACATGGCGACGCAATCGGCGCGAGGCTACGTGAACTATCGCAACCCGCAGCATCAGCGGGAGGTTCAGGCGGCCGCCGCCAAGGGACGTCGTGCCAGGAGTTGGAACAAGTACGCGGGGTATATCGATGAGGACATGCGCCAGGATTTCCTCAAGCGGTATCGCGACGAAGTCAGTAAAACGGATGCAGCCAAGGACGCGCGTGCCGCGGACCATCTACTCTGGCTGCAGAGCGGAGCGTTTCTCGACGCGCTCGACGCCTTCGACCGCAACGATACCGAGCAGGCCTTGCTGTTTGAAGATCAGATAGGAAAGGCCATTGTTGGCATGAACGCTACTGCGGCCGGCGAGGAATTGCTGGAGCGTTGGCGCAAAGCCGGCGTGTCCAGAGAAAACCTGTTCTGGCGGTCGTTCGCGCAAAATCAGGAAAGCTCGGAAAGCGAAGTGGAGCAACTGTTCGGCCAGAGCAATACGCTGAAATCCCTCGACCCTGTTACGTTGCAGAATCGGCTGAAAAAGCTGGCTGATCTTTATGAAAAGAGCCACGTGCTGCTTGATTCGTTGGCTGAGGCACCGACGGGAGGCGGGCCACCATCCGGCTACCTGGCTGGCGGCGCGATGCTGATCAACACGCTGGGCAGCTCAATTTTCCAGAGCAAGGCCGCAGCCACCATCGTGGACGCCCCGCTTAATAAGCTGGCGGCCTCGGTGCTGCTCGCGCGCCTTGGGCGGTACGCGAAGCATTATCGGCTCGAATTGCGAAACGGCAAGGAACTGGGCCGAGGAGCATCAGCACGCATAGACCGCTCAGCCAGCCGACAATTCGATGAGGCGCTTCGGGCGGGAAAGAGGGGGTCGATGACCGAAGTTCGCATCGGCAGCACGCTGGTGCTTTTAGAGATGTGGAATTTGTATAACAAGTTAGGAGCCGCAAACAAGAGAAGCAGGGAATACGCCGAGATTGTGGCGGCCTTGTTGGCGCTCGCGGCAGCAGGTGTCGAAGTGGGCGCCACTGCAGTGAGCTTTGCCGAGAAGAGCGGTAACGCTGCCGTTCAGCAAGGCGCCAAAGCATTCAGCAGCGGCTTGCGATTGGGAGCGGGGGTTTTGGGTGGGGCTGCCGCAATGATTGGCGCAGCGTATGACTATGCGGACTTTACGAGAACGTTCAAAGCCGAACAATACTCAATTTCTCTTTTTTACCTCTTGCGCGCGGCAACTCAAACAGGCGGGGCTTCGCTCGCGGCGTCACTCGGTTTGATCTATGGGCAGTCGTATCTCGAATACCTGCTCAAGCGATATGGAAATCGGCCAATGCTTGGAAGGGTTCTTCACGCCGGATCCCGGGCTTCCGCCACGCTGGCCCCGCGCATGGTGCCCATGCTTCGCATATTTTTTGGACTGAATCTTTTTATCGTTGCTTTGGTACTCGTTGAAATCTTCATCTTGCCTGATGATTTAGAACGCTACCTGGACCATTGCACATTCCGCAAAGACCGGACAAACGGGATCGTAGATAACGAGGAGAAAGAGATAGACCTTCTACAGCGCGCAGTGGGGAGCACCATCTAATGTACTTGTTGGAGCGCGGATTTCAGTGGTCTAAGACCCTCGAAACTTACGAAGAAACCACTGAGGAACTCAGTAAGAAGCAACGGCAACCCGGCCAACCTGAGTTGATGGCCCCAGAGGGTGTTGGGGAGCCCGTGTCAGATTTTGTCTTCAGCAATAAATCTCTTTATGCGCACACGGAGACATACATAGACGTTCGAACGCCAAATGATGAGAAGCGAGGTGTCATCACGATCTTCCTCTCTTGCATTTTCGGAATCACTTTGTATGCTGCTTTTGATACAGGTGCGGTGGCGTTCAGAAAAATTCTCGCTGGGCATGGCAATGGAGGCAATCCGCTAGCAGGAACGGACTATTTTTTTCTGATACTCCTTCCGCTGGCGTGCTTCGCATTCGCTGTTTTCTACATAAAATGCACATTCCGGTTCTTTCGCCTGGAATCGCTAACGGCCCGACGCATCATTGTTCGCTTCAACCGCGTGACCCGCAAGGTTTACTTGCTGCGTCCAAAGCACCTAGGTGGAATCCGAATCATGGACTGGGACAAGACCGAGGTGATTATCGACAAGAACATGAGCGAGTTGGACGGAACCGGGGGCTTCGTTATCTTGGCTTGGGATAAGGGCGATGGCGTCGATTTGGAGGGCAGTGCCACGGACAACATCGAAGTCACGTTTGTCGGAAAACCTACTCGCAATGCCAGCGAACTCCTCGCATTTTGGGAGTACATCCGCCGCTACATGGAAGACGGCCCCGCCGCTGTGCCAGCGCCTGAAAAGCTCATCTGCAAGTTGCCCTGGCCCTGGCTGTCCTTCAAGTCGGCCTGGGGCTTGGACACCCAATTCCTGCGCCACAGCGCATTCTGGGTGTTTGTCGTAGCGAACCTGTTGATGCTGCCCGCTATCTTGATTCATGCCGCCGGTCACTGGCTATCGCTGCTGCTGTGTTATGAACCCAGATTTCCCCGCGACATCGAAGAGGCGGGGAGATAGTCCTGAAGCTGCTTACCGTGCGCCGCGGAGTTTCAGACCCGGCCATAGGCAGACTCAAAATGACTTCTCGACTGCTGGAATGCGCGGCGGCTTTCGCGGTGGCCTCGCGGCGATAGTAGGGCTAGACCACGCCGTGCCGGCTCAGGCAGCCTTGGCTTCCCGGGCGATGAGTTCGCGCTTGCGGTCGATGCCCCAGCGGTAGCCAGCGAGCGAGCCGTCGGTGCGCACCACGCGGTGGCAGGGAATGGCCAGCGCGATGTTGTTGGTGGCGCAGGCGCGGGCGACGGCGCGCACGGCGGTGGGCGCGCCGATGCGCTCGGCCACTTGCGCGTAGGTGGCGGTTTCGCCCAGCGGGATTTCGCAAAGCGCCTCCCAGACCTTGCGTTGGAACGCCGTGCCGCGCACGTCCAGCGGCAGGTCCAGGCCGCGCGCCGGATCTTCGACAA